>DASXWX010000137.1:0-7463 GCA_036503395.1 Candidatus Limnocylindrales bacterium | reverse complement strand
TCGCTCGGGGGCCGCCGCGAGGTGCCGGCCGAGCAGGGTCGCGTCGCCGGTCGTGAGGGCGTGGAGGACGAGGCCAGGCAGGACGAAGTCGTACGTCGGGAGTCCGTGTTCCGAGATCCGCCGGTGCGTCTCGGACCGATCGTGGACCTCGGGCAGGACCACGAGCCCGAGGGACGCCGCTACGCCCGACACCCACTCCAGGAACTCCCAGATGTCGGGCTCGATCATGAAGCAGCTCGTGCCCGCCTTCTTGATGACGTACCCGACGGCGTCGAGCCGGACCACGCGGACGCCGTGGGACGCGAGTCCACGCAACCATCCGGCCATCAGGTCGCGGGTGGCCGGAGCGCCGACGTCGAGGTCGATCTGCTCGGACCAGTCGGCCGTCCCGAACGAGGTCCAGACGTGCTCCCGCTCTCCGGTCTCGGCGATCTCGATCACGGAGAACGGGCCGTTCGGCTTGCGCAGGAAGATCTTCACGACGTCCGCGGCCGGAGGCTCGCCGTTCGGCCAGACCTTGTCGAGCGTGATGAACAGGTCCGCCGCGGCCGATCGCCGACCGCGGCGTTCGAAGTCGCGGAACTCGGTGCTTCGGCGCGAGACGTGGTTGACCATCACGTCGAGGACCAGGTCGTGGCGGGTCGCGATGCGCTCGAGGTCCGCCCACGAGCCGAACCGGGGATCGATCTCGTCGTAGGTGATCGGCGCAAAGCCGCGGTCGACCGACGACGGGAAGGGCGGCAGGACGTGGACGCCGTGAAAGAGCCCGTCGAACGGGCCCTCGAGCAGTCCCGCGAGTGTCGAGAGGTTGCCGCCGAGCGAATCCGGGTATGTCAGGAGCTGCGGGCGGGGCGGGGCGGTCGGCTGACCCATGCCTCGGAGTTCGGCGAGACGGTCTCAGCCTCGCGTCGATTCGACGACGTAGAGCGTATTTCCGTCCGGGTCCCGGAGGCTGAACATCGGCGGCACCCCCGGCCAGCGCAGGATCTCGTCGACGTCCACACCCCGCTCCCGAAGCGCCTCGTGGTCCGCGGCGCAGTCCGACGTGATCAACCGGACACCCGTATCGACGCCCGGGCGGACGTCGGCGGGCGGGGCGAGGGCGATCGTCGTCGACGCACCCGCGGGCGCCACCTCGACCCATCGAAGGCCCTCCCCGAACGGGTCGTCGCGCCGTTTCTCGAACCCGAGCGCGCCGCAGTAGAACTCGATCGAGCGATCCGGGTCGGTCGCGGGTACGGCCACCGTCGCGATCCCTGTGATGTGGCTGGTCGTCGCGTTCATCTCCATGGCCCCGCTCCTCCTTCGTTTTTCCTCGCCGATGATGACCCTTTCGAGCCGCCGAGCTCATCGCAGGTCCCCGGATCAGGCCTCTGCGATCGCGACGTCCGTCGCGGTACGGACGCCTGGGAGAGGCGAGCGCACCAGCAGCAGGATCGAGACGGCCATCCCGGCCCAGCCGACCGCGATCCCGCCGCGCACGCCGATCCAGCCCGCGAGACCGGCCGCGAGGAGCGCGCCGAGCGGATAGGCGATGCCGTGCGAGAAGACCTCGAGGGTCGCATTGACCCGGCCGAGGATCCGGTCCGGGACGACGCTCTGGATGAGCGACAGCTCGGCCACGCCCTCGACCGTCTGGAGCCCGTCGCCGATGAGTTGCGGCAGGAACACCATGAGCGTCGCGAGCGCCAGCGGGCCGCCGGCGAGCGGCGTCAACACCCCGATGAGCGAGGCGCCCGTCGCCGCCCGGATGAGCGCCGGACCGAAGCCCAGCCTCGAGATGACCCGCGAGGCCACGACCGACCCGACGAGAGATCCGACACCGCCGGCGGACACGACGATCCCGAGCAGGAACGGGCTCAGGTGGAGGTCGTCGATCAGGTAGATCGTGTAGAGGACGCCGTAGAACGAGCCCGCGACGTGGGCGATCACCGACCGCAGCGTCAACGGCACGAGGACGGGGTGGCGGCGGACGAGGTCGAGGCCCTCGACGATCTCGGCCCGGATGTGGGTCGTGGCGGTCCGGACGGGACGAGGCGGCTCCGGACTGCGGATGAGGATCACGGAGACCGCCGAGACCGCGAACGACACCGCGTCGACGAGGATCGCGAAGGGCGCCCCGATCGCCTGGACGAGGCCCCCGCCGAGGCCCGGCCCACCGATCTCGGCGAGCGATGAGCTCGTGGCCAGCTTGCTGTTGCCCTCGACGATCCGATCGACGCCGACGAGCGACGGGACATAGGCGGGATATGCAGCGTCGAAGAGCGCGCCGAGGCAGCCCTCGACGAAGACCACGACGTAGAGCTGCTCGAGCCGAAGCACGCCGGCGACGTACGCCGCCGGGATCGAAAAGAGGAGCACCGCGCGGAGGGCGTCGGCCCAGATGAGGACGGGGCGGCGCCGGACCCGATCGACCCAGGCGCCCGCGAGGAGTCCGACGAGCAGGACCGCGAGGCTCGCCGAGACGACCAGCAGCGCCATCTCGAGCGGCCCCGCGCCCAGCACCAGGAGCGCGACGAGGGGGACCGCAGTCCGGGTGACCACCGAGCCGAGCTCGGACACGGTCTGCCCGGCCCAGAGCTTCATGAAGTCGGCGTGCCGCCAGAGGGATGCGGCCTCGGCGGTCGGTGGCCTGGTCACCGTTCGGTGATGGCCGTTGTTCGAAGCGGCGGGAACCGCGACCGGAGGTCGGCGACGACCACCTGGTGGAGCGGCTGGCCGCCCGGAATCCCGCGCAGCCGGTAGGAGCCGAGCCGTCGGAGCGTGACGTCGGCGGGAGGCGCTCCGAGGGCCGCGGCGACGGCCTCGGAGACGAGAATCTGGTCGCCGTGGCCGGCGGCCGCGACGCGCGCGACCATGTTCACCGCGGCGCCGACGTAGCCCGTGTCGGTGAGCGTCGGGCGCCCTGTATGCAGACCGACGCGGACGCGCACCTGCTCTCCCGCCGGCCAGGCCCGCGCCCGGAGCTTTCGGACGATCGCCAGTGCCGCCGAGAGCGCAGGTTCGACCGCGGCAAAGGCGGCGAAGAACTCGTCGGCCCGGGCATCGACCTCCCGCCCCTCCGAGGACGCAACCGCCTCGCGGATGACGGAGCGGACGTCCTCGAGCACCGGGGCGTACCGGTCACCGAGGCGGTGGAGGAGCGCGGTCGACGCCTCGATGTCGGTCATGAGGAACGTGACGGTGCCGGTCGGAAGGCTGCGCACCTCGGCGATCCGCGCGGCGACCTCGCGGCGGAGGACGGCGTTGTCGAGCGTCACGCGGACCGCAGCGGTCACAGTCGAGGCGACCTCGCGGTCGGCGAGCAGGGCTCGGTGGTGGACGAGCGCGGCGAATGGGCGGCCATCTCGGCCGAGCTCGGTCGCAATGAGGTCGTCGCCTGCGTCCGGCAGTCGGGCCGCCCGGCCGTCGGCGTCGAGATAGGCGTCGACCGCGTCGGACCATCGCAGCACCGCCACCGAGGAGTCCCCGAGCCCGGTGCGCAGGCGGCGCTCCAGCTCGAGGAGCTCGGTGACGTTCTCGAGGTCCGCGGCGAGGCGGCCGACAGCGGCGAGCCGACGCTGACTCTTGAGCTGGCCGTCGAGGAACCCGATCGGGACGATGCCGAACCGTCGGGCGGCCCGGACGATTCGCCGGCGAGCGCTCTCGCGCCCCTCCTCGTTCTCGAAGCGCGTCCGCGAGAAGCGGGCGAGCGCATTCCGCACGTGCGACTCGTCGTTGATCGGCAACCGGCGCCGGCCGTGCGAATCGACATAGGCGAAGGCGCTGTCCGGAAGTCGCGAGCGCTTGGCGCGGTCGAGCTCCCCCATCGCGACACCATCATCGCAGTCGTCACACGCCAGCAACGAGCCGCGTCACCGACGACGCACCCGCGGAGGCGGCAGCACCCGACGCTCGATCCATGAAGGTTCCCTGGCTCGTCGTCGGTGCCGGGTTCGCCGGCTCGGTCGTGGCGGAGCGTCTGGCGACCCACCTCGACGAGCGCGTCCTCGTCGTCGACCGGCGAGCGCACGTCGGCAGCAACGCCTTCGACGAGCGCGACGAGGCCGGCCTGCTGGTCCACCGCTACGGCCCCCACATCTTCCACACGAATGCGCCGCGGATCGCCGCCTACCTGTCTCGCTTCACGGCGTGGCGCCCGTACGAGCACCGCGTCCTGGCCCGCGTCCGGGGCCGCCTCGTGCCGATGCCGATCAACCTCGAAACGATCAACCGCCTCTACGGGCTGTCGCTCGACGAGGTCGGCCTCGAAACGTGGCTGGCGGAGCGCGCCGAGCCGCGGCCCGTGGTCCGGACGTCGGAGGACGTCGTCGTCGCGCGCGTCGGGCGCGAGCTCTACGAGCTTTTCTTCCGTGGCTACACCCGAAAGCAGTGGGGTCGCGATCCGTCCGCGCTCGACGCGTCGGTCGCGGCGCGGATCCCCGTCCGAACGAACCGCGACGATCGCTATTTCAGCGACATCTTCCAGGCGATGCCGGCCGCCGGCTTTACCGCGATGTTCGAGCGGATGCTCGACCACCCGCGGATCGAGGTCGCGCTCGACACGGACTGGTCGGAGGTTCGGCGGCTCGCCCGGACCGCACACGTGATCTTCACCGGTCCCGTGGACGAGTACTTCGGCCGACGCTTCGGGCCCTTGCCCTACCGCTCGCTCGAATTCCGGTTCGAGACACTCGAGCAGGAACGCTACCAACCGGTCGCAACGGTCAACGAGCCGGACGAGTCGGTGGCCCACACCCGGACCACGGAGTTCAAGCACGTGACCGGCGATGTCGGCGCCCGAACGACGATCGTCCGTGAGTTCCCGCGTGCCGACGGCGATCCCTACTACCCGATCCCGGCGCCGGCCGCCCAGGCGCGCTACGCCCAGTACCGGACGCTCGCCGGGGCGACGAGCGGCGTGACCTTCGTCGGCCGGCTCGCGACCTACCGCTACTACAACATGGACCAGGTCGTCGGCCAGGCACTCGCGACGGCCGAGCGGCTCGCCAGCGGACAGGCGGCAGCGATCGCCTGACCCCGGTTCCGCGAACCCTTCAGACCTGCTCGAGGCGCGGCTTCACCTCGCGGACGAAGCGCTCGAGGGTCTCGTCGTCGAACGGCGCCGACCCATCGAAGAAGATGTGCCGGAACCCGAGCTCGACGTACGGTCGCAGGGACTCGGCGATCTCGTCGGCGCTCCCGATCCTGGGCGGGTCGTCGAAGCCCGGGTGGCGTCGCTGGAGCTCGGCGTAGTAGGCCCTCGCGTCCGGTTCCCGATCGCGGATGATCACCGTCCCGAGCCCGAGCGTCCGCTCGATCTCCGACTCGTCCCGGCCAACCTCGTCGCACCACCGCCGCAGGACCTCGTCCTTGTGCCGGACGAACTCGACGTCGCCGCCCGTGTTCCACGCGTCGGCGTACTTCGCGACGGTGTGGAGTGTCTTGCGCTCGCCGTCGCCGCCGATGAGGATCGGCAGCCGCTCCTGGACCGGCGGCGGGTCGTTGCGGACGGCCGTCGCGTGGTAGAAGCGGCCGCGCGCAGTGCCCTCGCCGCTCCGGAGCATCTGGGCCATCAGGTCGACGGCCTCGTCGAGCCAGTCGAGGCGCTCACCGAACCCGGTCCCGAAGTCGATCCCGTATGCCTCGTGCTCGGTCTCGAACCAGGCGCCGCCGATCCCGAGGACCGCCCGACCGTCACTCATGTGATCGAGGGTCGTGACCATCTTCGCGGTCAGGGCCGGGTTGCGGAACGTGTTCGCGCCGACCATCAGCCCGAGCGTGACCGTCCTCGTGAGGGCGGCCCACCCGGCGAGCGTCAGGTAGCCCTCGAAGATCGGCCGTCGCCAGTCGCCCTGGATCGGGTAGAGGTGGTCCCACGTCCAGAGCGAGTCGTAGCCGAGCTCGTCGGCTCGCCGGCCCACGGCCATAAGTGAACGCCAGTCGGTGTTCTGACCCCAGGGCAGGACACCGACGCTGATTCCGTTCGGCATCTCGTCCTCCCGTTCGGACCGCGTGCTGCCACCCGATTGTCGCCGAAGGCGCCGCAGGGGTTCGGCGGAGGTGGGTTGACACTAAAACTAGTGACCGCTAGTTTTACGCCTCACACGCCACGCAGGACTGGAGGAGCCGCCCGATGCGCACACTCGCCCGCACCGCCCTCGTCGCGCTCGTAACCGCCGGCCTCACGCTGACTGTCGCAGTCGCCGCCCATGTCGGCCCGGCCAACGTGGGTGTCGTCGATGCCCACGGCTCGCACACCGTCTCCGCGGTCGACAACCAGGCCGCCTTCCACGACGCAATGCGCAGGCTCTGGGAAGACCACATCACCTGGACACGCCTGTTCATCGTCTCGGCCGCCACGGAGCCTGACGCCAACCTGCCGGACCTCGACGCGACCGTCGCGCGGCTGCTCCAGAACCAGGTCGACATCGGCGACACCATCAAGCCCTTCTACGGCGACGCCGCCGGCGACCAACTGACCGCCCTTCTCCGGCAGCACATCCTGCTCGCCGCCGACATCGTCTTCGACGCGAAGGCCGGCAAGACGGCCGACGAGCAGCAGGCGCTCGACGCCTGGTACGCGAACGCGAACGAGATCGCCGACTTCCTGCACGACGCGAACCCGCGCAACTGGTCGCAGGCCGACATGCGCGAAATGATGAAGAGCCACCTCGACCTCACGCTCGACGAGGCCGTGGCCCGGCTCCAGGGTCATTACGCCGACGATGTGGTCGCCTATGACCGCGTCCATGCCGAGATCCTCGAGATGGCCGACATGCTCAGCGACGGGATCGTCGCCCAGTTCCCGCAGGATTTCGCCCGATGAGCGGGGCACGCGAGACCGCTCGCCGTCGGGCGCCGCGGTCCATCGCCATCGTCGGCGGCGGCCTCGCCGCCGCCGAGGCGGCGAAGACGCTTCGGAGCGATGGCTTCGACGGCCGGTTGGTCGTGATCGGCGAGGAGCACCACGCTCCGTACGAGCGCCCGCCGCTCTCGAAGGAGTACCTGCGCGGCGAGTCGACCACCGAGAAGGCCACCGCGCTGGACGCCGACACCGCGGCCGAGCAGCGGATCGAGCTGATGCTGGGTCAGCTCGCCACGGACCTCGACGTTCATACCCGGCGGCTGACGCTCGCGGATGGCGCTCGCCTCCCGTTCGACGGGCTGCTGCTGGCCACGGGCGCGGCACCGCGCCTGCCGGCCGGTCCGCGGCCGGACTGGCTGCACGTCCTTCGGACGTTCGAGGATGCCGACCGGCTGCGGGAGGCTGCGGGCCGGGCATCGAGTGCCGTCGTCGCGGGCGGCGGCTGGATCGCGGCGGAAACCGCCGCCTCGCTCTCGCAGCTCGGGCTGGCCGTCACACTCGTCGTCCCCGGCGAGGAGATGCTCGAGCGATCGCTCGGGCCGACCGTGGGCTCGCTGTTCGGCTCCGTCCACGAGGCCCAGGGCGTCCGAGTCGTTCGACGCTCGCGAGTCGCGAG
>DASXWX010000136.1:0-14947 GCA_036503395.1 Candidatus Limnocylindrales bacterium | reverse complement strand
AGCAGGCGAAGGAGCGAGACCGATGACCGTGACCGCCGTCCGCAAGGACACCTCGGCCCTCACCATGACCCTCGACGCGGAGTTCGACGCGTCCCCCGACCGGGTCTGGCAGCTCTGGGCGGATCCCCGCCAGCTGGAGCGCTGGTGGGGCCCGCCGACCTACCCGGCGACCGTGACGAGCCACGACCTCCGGCCGGGCGGTCGCGTCGAGTACCACATGACCGGCCCGGAGGGCGATCAGCCCCACGGATACTGGCAGGTGGTCGAGGCCGATCCGCCCCGGCGGCTCGTCTTCCGGGACGGGTTCGCCGACGCGGACGGGCGACCGAACACCGACATGCCGATGAACGACGTCCGCGTCTCGATCGCCGAGATCGAAACCGGTCGGACACGGATGTCGATCGAAAGCGTCTTCCCCGATGCCGCCGCGATGGAGCAGCTCCTGGCGATGGGCATGGAGGAGGGCCTGACCGAGGCCGTCGGCCAGATCGAGGCCATCCTCGCGGGCGACGGCAGCGCCTCGACCGCGAGCCGATGAGTTCGAACGCACCGATCCGTCAGTAGCTGCGAAACCACGACAGCTGGAGGCCACGATGCCGGCGACCGCAACCGAACCAACCACCCGAACGTTGGACGTCCCGGGCGTGACGCTCACCTACGACGTCCGAACGAACGAGGAGACGACCGATCGGCCGCTCTTCCTGATCGGCTCGCCGATGGCCGGCTCGTTCTTCGGGCCGCTCGCGAGCCACTTCCCGGACCGAACGATCGTCACCTACGACCCGCGGGGCAGCGAGCGGAGCGTCAAGGCCGACCCGTCGACGCCCAACAGCACCGAGGATCAGGCCGAGGACCTCCATCGGGTCATCGCCGCCGTCGGCGGTCCCGTCGACCTGTTCGCGAGCAGCGGCGGCGCCGTCAATGCGCTCGCGCTCGTGGCCCGCCACCCGAAGGATGTCCGAATCCTGGTCGCCCACGAGCCGCCGCTGCCTGCGATCCTCCCCGATCGCGAGCACGCGCTCGCCGCGGTCCGCGCGATCGGTGACGCCTACCGGCGGAACGGCTTCGGTGCCGGGATGGCCGCGTTCATCGCCCACACCGGTCACCGTGGCCCGTTCACGCCCGAGATCGTGAGCCAGCCCGCGCCCGACCCTGCGATGTTCGGCCTGCCGGCCGCCGACGACGGGTCACGGGACGACGTTCTGCTGAGCCAGAACCTCATCGGCACGACCCACTACGAGCCCGACTTCGACGCCCTTCGGGCAGCGCCGACCCGGATCGTCATGGCTGCCGGCGAGGAGTCCGAAGGCACGATGGCGAGTCGTGGCGCGTACGCCGTGGCGCAACGGCTCGGGACCGACGTCGAGATCTTCCCGAGCCACCACGGTGGCTTCGTCGGCGGGGACGGCGCCTGGGCCGGGAAGCCGGCCGAGTTCGCGATGAAGCTCCGCGAGGTCCTCGACTCCGCCGCCGGGCTGCGCTGAGGGCCGTCAGCCGGGCGCCGGCTCGACGGGAAAATTCGCGGCAGCCCAGCCGTTGAACCCGCCGTCGAGATCGGCGACCCGGGCGAAGCCGAGGTCGCGAAGGGTCGCCGCGGCAAGGCTCGAGCTGTAGCCGTCGGCGCAGACGAGGATGACGCGCCGGCCGCGGTCGGAGAGTGCCTCGTCGCGGTGCCCCGACGTCGGATCGAAGCGCCAGAACAGCACCGAGAGCGGGACGTGTACGGAGCCCGGGATCACGCCCGCGGACAGCCGGGCCTCGGCGCAACGAGTGTCGACGATCAGCGCACCTTCGGCTGCCTCGGCCAGTGCCTGGGCCGGCGTGACGCGGTCGATCCGCGCCCGGGCCATCTCCAGCAGCCCACCGATCGTCAGCTCGGTCATCGGTCCCTCCCGCGCCCGATTGTGGACGCCTCGTCAACCCGCGGTCGCGTCTCTGTCGTCCGCGTCTCCCTCATCCGCCTGGCGACCACCAGCCCGGAGGCGGCCGTCAGGGCCGCGACGGCCCATATCGCGGTCGTGATGCCGGCTGCGTCGGCGACGAGCCCGGACACGATCGCGCCACCGGCGAAGCCGAGGTCCCGCCAGAGGCGATACACCCCGAGTGCCGACGCGCGCCACGCCGGCTGCGCGACGTCCGCGACGGCGGCCAGGAGCGTCGGGTAGACGAGGGCCGTTCCCAGGCCGAGCCCGACCGTCGCGGCCAACCACGTCGGCAGCGACGAGCCGACCGCGATGAGCGCGATCGACGCGGCCTGCAGCAGCATCCCCGCCACGATCAGGGGCTTCCGGCCGGTCGAGTCTGACCAGGCCCCGGTCGCGACCTGGGCAACCGCCCAGACCGCGGGGTAGGTCGCGGCGAGGAGGCCGATGGCCTCGATCGAGAGCCCGGCGCCGGCGAAATGGAGTGGCAGGAGACCCCAGGCCATGCCGTCGTTGAGGTTGTTGACGAGCCCGGCCTGGCAGGCGGCCGACAGGCTCCGATCGAGAAGGGTCGTCCGCTTGAACACCGCGCCCCAGTGGAGCCGCGCAGGATCGGGTTCCCCGGCCTGTTCGAGCGCCGCGTGCGCCGACGTGTCCCGGACGAGCAGTGCCGACATCGAGAGCCCGAGGCCGGCATAGGCCAGCCCGAGCAGGAACGGCGCCGGTCGCAACCCCGCCTGCTCGGCGATGGCGCCGGTCGCCAGCGCCGTGACGGCCACCGCCCCGTAACCCGCGGCTTCGTTGAGTCCCATCGCCAGGCCGCGTCGGGCCGGACCGACGAGGTCGACCTTCATGATGACCGTCGTCGACCAGGTCAGGCCCTGGTTGGCGCCGAGCAGGACGTTGGCCGCCACGACCCATGCCCACGATGGCGCGAGGATCAGCAGCAGGGGCACGGGCAGCCCGACGAGCCACCCGACCACCAGCACGCGTTTGCGACCATATCGGTCAGCGAGGGCGCCGGCGAGGAGGTTCGCCCCGGCCTTCGTGACGCCGAACGCGAGCAGGAAGGTGAGCGTCGTGGTGACGCCCGTCAGGCCGAAGACGTCGGCGGCGAGGAGCGGCAGGACCGTCCGCTCCTGGCCGACCATCCCACCGACCAGGGCGTTCACGGCCACGAGCAGCGCGAACTGGCCGAGGTTTGCCCGCAGCCCCAACGCGATCGAGGCCGTCATCCGAAGCCGTTCCTCCTCGTGTCGACCGTGACGTCGCGCCCGCCCGGCATCGGCAAAGATGAGGGATCGGCAGAGCGGAGGTGAGGCCATGGCGAGATGGGCCGACCTGGTGGCGGCGAACCCGGGGCTGGCGGCGAAGGGCCGCGCGCTCCTCTACCGGACCGGCTCGGGCGAGGCGATCCTCGCGACGGTCCGAGGCGACGGGCCACCGCGGCTCCATCCGATTGCGATCGAGCAGATCGACGACGGGCTGTACGCATTCATCCTGCCGTCGGGCAAGCTGACCGATCTCGAGGAGGACGGCCGATACGCCCTCCACGCCTACCCGGACGCCGACGTTCCCCACGAGTTCGCGGTCCGCGGCCGTGCCCGGCCGGTTGACGATGAGACGCGGGCCCGGATCGCCGGCGGCTGGCCGTTCGACGTCGGGTCCGCGCCGGCGTTCGAGTTCCTCATCGACGAGGCGTTGCTCGGCGAGCGCGATTCGCGGGATGACTGGCCGCCGCGCTATACCGCCTGGCGACCGGCGCGCTGACGGGCATGCGGGAGGGCGGCATTCGCGTCGCCGTCGGGCTGCCGACGCGGCTTGCGGCGGACCAGCCCGACGTCCTGCGCGAGTGGATCGCTCGGGCCGAGGCCGGGCCGTTCTCGAGCGTCGCCGTGACGGAGCGCGTCGTCGAGCGATCGCTCGAACCGCTCACGGTGCTGGCGGCGGCGGCCGGGGCCACGCGTCGGATCGGACTGCTCGCGAGCGCCGTCGTCGCGCCGAACCGGGAGACCACCCTGCTCGCGCGGCAGGCAGCGTCGATCGATGCGATCTCGGGCGGACGGCTGACGCTTGCGCTCGGGGTCGGGGCCCGCCCGGACGACTACGGCGCGACCGGCGCATCCTTCGCGACCCGGGGACGGCGGTTCGAGGGTCAGCTCCGCGAGCTCCGCGCGATCTGGCGGGGCGAGATCGTGGCGGAAGTCGCTGGTTCCATCGGCCCGTTGCCCGCGCGTGCCGGCGGCCCGGAGCTGCTGATCGGCGGCTACGTCGACGCCGTCGTCCGGCGGGTCGTCGCCTGGGCCGATGGCTTCATGGCACCCGGCGGCGGGGAGCCGAGACGGATGGCCGAGCTATGGACGCGGATCGAGGAGGCGTGGTCCGATGCCGGACGCGAGGGTCGGCCTCGCTGGGTCGGCGGCAGCTACTTCGCCCTGGGATCGGATGCGGAGCGGGCGGCCGGCGCCTACGTCGATCATGCCTACGGCCACGATCCCGAGCTGGCGGCCCGGCGGCTCCGGGGCGTCCCGACGACGCCCGATGCCGTGCTCGAGCTGATCGAACGACAGGCCGCGCTCGGGGTGGACGAGCTCGTCCTGCGGCCGTGCTCGGCCGACCCGGACGACGTCGATCGGCTGGCCGAGATCGTGTCGGTTGCGACGGCAACTCGCGCCGCCCGCTGATCGGCTCAGGCGTCGGGCTGGCCCTCGACGTGCGCGACATTCGCCAGCGAGGACACGTTCCGGTCAGGTCGCTGGCCGAGTCAGCCGCCGCCAGCCGCCCGATCGGTTGTGGGCAACGATCTCGCGGAACATCGCCAGGAGGGCTCGCTCGTTGATGGGCTCGGCCTCGTGGATCGCGATCTGGCGGCCGGTCTGGTTGCCGTGACCGGCGGTGATGATCCGCTCCGGATCCGAGACGGTGGGGTCGTACAGGAACACGTTGACGTGATCCCTGGTCGCGAGGAGCGCACAGACGTTGCCCTCGAGGACGAAGTAGGGCTGGATGGTCCGCTTGATCGTCTCGACCACCTCGGGATCGGCCGCGTGCGCGAGCTCGCGGACCGTCTGGCAGATCGACCTCTGCCACGCCGGCAGCGCGTCGATATACGCGTCGACCCTGGCGTCACGCACGTACGTCATCGGGGCCAGTCTCGCTCAATTCGGCCATCGGCCGGCGACGGCGTCGAGATCGATGTCACCAGCGGCTGGCGCTCGCCGGATCCATGCGGACGGCGCGGACCCCGCCGCTGCAGTCAAGGAGCGGCACCGTCCGCGCTTCTAGACTCCGGGAATGAAGAAGATCGGCTTCCTGTCGTTCGGGCATTGGTCGGCATCGCCCTACTCCGAGGTGCGGTCGGCCTCCGACGCACTCATCCAGTCGATCGAGCTGGCCGAAGCCGTCGAGGCCCTCGGTGCCGACGGCGCCTATTTCCGGGTCCATCACTTCGCTCAGCAACTCGCCTCGCCCTTCCCGCTCCTGGCCGCCGTTGGGGCGCGAACGAAACGGATCGAGATCGGCACGGCCGTCATCGACATGCGCTACGAGAACCCGCTCTACATGGCCGAGGACGCGGGCGCCGCGGACCTCATCGCCGGCGGCCGGCTCCAGCTCGGCATCAGCCGGGGCTCGCCGGAGCAGGTCGTCGACGGGTTCCGGTACTTCGGATACGAGCCGGCCGAGGGCCAGACCGACGCCGACATGGCACGCCAGCACGCGGAGGTCTTTCTCAGGGTGCTCTCGGGTGCGGGGTTCGCCCAGCCGAACCCGACGCCGATGTTTCCGAACCCGCCCGGCCTGCTCCGGCCGGAGCCACATTCGCCCGGCCTGCGCGATCGCATCTGGTGGGGCGCCGGATCGCGGGCCACCGCGGAGTGGGCCGCGACCCAGGGCCTCAACCTCATGTCGTCGACGTTGATGACCGAGGACGCCGGCGTGCCGTTCCACGAGCTCCAGGCGGAGCAGATCCGGCTCTTCCGGGATGCCTGGCAGACCGCCGGCCACGAGCGCGAGCCGCGGATCTCCGTGAGCCGCAGCATCTTCGCCATCGTCGACGACCGCGACCGGGCGTACTTCGGTCGGGCCAACCAGGACGCCGACAAGGTCGGCTACATCGACGCCCAGACCAGGGCGATCTTCGGCAGGTCGTACGCCGCCGAGCCCGACTTCCTCGTCCGGCAGCTCGCCGAAGACACCGCGATCCAGGCCGCCGACACCCTCCTCCTGACGGTCCCCAACCAGCTCGGCGTCGAATACAACGCCCACGCGGTCGAGAGCATCCTCAGATACGTCGCGCCCGAGCTCGGGTGGCGGTAGCGCGCGAGCGGTCGCCGCCGGCTCACTCCCCCGCTTGCGTCCTCGTACCCACGAGGTTATACTGAACTAGATGGTTCAGTATCCAGGCCCACTCGACGCCTCGTTCGCGGCGCTCTCGGACCCCACCCGGCGTGGCGTCCTGGAGCGGCTCGGACGGGCCGACGCTTCGATCACGGGCCTCGCCGAGACGTTTCACATGACCATCACGGGCATGCGGAAGCACGTCGGCGTGCTCGAGCAGGCCGGGCTCGTCACGACCGAGAAGGTCGGGCGCGTGCGGACCTGCACCCTCGGGCCCCGCCGACTCGAAGAGGAGACGGCCTGGATCGAGTCGTACCGCCAGCAATGGGACGCCCGTTTCGACGAGCTGGACAAGGTCGTCGACGAGCTGGCACGAGAGGAGAAGGTCGATGGACACGGCAGCGAAGAGTGAGCGAGCTCCGGGCGCGAACGAGACGACGGTGGAGCGAGCGTCCGAGCGCGAGCTCGTGGTCAGGCGGACGATCAGCGGGCCCGCCCGCGTCGTGTTCGAGGCGTGGACACGGCCCGAGCTGTTCGAGCGGTGGTGGGTACCGAAGTCGTTTCCGGCGTCGCTGATTTCCTGCGAGATGGACGTCCGGGTCGGCGGCGGCTACAAGCTGGTGTTCGACAGCGAGGGCTCGACCGCGGAGTTCTTCGGTCGGTATCTCGAGGTGACACCGCCGGCGCGCCTCGTGTGGACGAACGACGAAGGGGACGGAGGCGGTCCCGTCACCACGGTCACGTTCGAGGACCAGGGCGACCGGACGCTGCTGACCATCCACGACCTGTATCCGTCCAAGGAAGCCCTCGACGCGGAGAGCAGCTCCGGCTCGACGTCCGCGATGCCGGAGACGCTCGCGCAGCTGGACGAGCTCGTCATCGGTCTCGGTTCGAGCGCGGTCCGCGGCTGACCGCGGCCGGCTCTGCGGACCTCGCGGATCCGGCGAGGACTCCTTGCGACCTGGTCCGACAATGGACCGATGGAGACCGTCGTCTACCTCGATCGATCGGACGTCCGTCCCGGCAAGGCCGACGAGCTCGAGGCCGCCGCGCGCCGGCTCGTGGCACACGTCGCAGCCGGCGAGCAGCGGGCACTCTCCTACGGGATCTACCTCTCGGACGACCGATCCCGCATGACCGTCGTCCACGTGCACCCTGACAGCAGCTCCCTGGAGCAGCTCATGGCGCTCATCGCTCCCGTGCTTGCCCCGTTCCGTGAGCTGCTCCAGCTACGCGCGATCGACGTCTACGGATCACCGAGTGACGCCGTCGTGGCGCAGTTGCAGGCCAAGGTCGATCTGCTCGGCGGCACGATCACGATCCACCGGCGCCTGGAGAGTGTCGAGGCCGCCGCACTCGAAGCCCACCGCGCCCAGAGCTGAACCGGCTCCGTCGCACACCACGCGCGACCGCCGGGTCGCCGGCCTCGCGGCCGCGCCATCTTGTACCGCCGATCTTCTCCGCACAGAGTTACGCGCATGGAGCGCCGCAGGACGCCTCGAACCCGCGGGCAAAGCCGGCTTTCGGCCGTCATCGACGGGATCGGGGCGTCGATTCCCGCCGTGATGGTGTTCCTCGCCGTGCTGACCATCCCGCTCAGCGCCGCGCCGACGATCGCCCCCTCGAACGACCAACTGTCGGGCTGGATCTTCGCCCTGTACGCGGGCCCGGGCCTGCTGGGCGTCCTGCTCGCATTCCGCCACGCCCAACCGCTCGTCCTGACTGGCAATGTCTTCGCGATCATCCTGTTCGCGTCGGAGGCGAACCGACTCGGGTTCGGTGAGCTGGCCGGCGCTTCATTGGTCGCCGGGGCTGCTGTCGCCCTCATCGGGCTCTTCGGCGTCTCTGATCGATTGGCCCGGCTCATCCCTGCGCCGATCGTTCTGGCGCTCGTCGCCGGGGCGGTGTTGCCGTTCGTGGTTCGGACGTTCACAAACGCCGGTCAGCATCCATGGGTCGTTGGAGGCGCAATCGTCGGGTACCTCGTCGCCCGCCGGTTCCCTGGATCGCTCACGCCCCTCCTGCCGGCGTTGGTCCTCGGCGTGGTCGCCGCAGCCGCGGTCGGCGAGCTCGGGCCGGCCCCCGCGCTGGCTGGACCCATGCTCAGTGTGACCACGCCGTCGCTGTCGGTTCAGGCGCTGGCCACGGTGACCCCGATCCTCGTCGTGATCCTGCTGCTCCAGGCGAACGTGCCGTCGACCGTGTTCCTGCGCAGCCAGGGCTACGATCCGCCGGCCCGGGAAATCGACGTCGTGAGCGGCCTCGGCACGGTCGGGTTGTCCTTTCTCGGACCGAATGCCGTCTCCGTCCCGCTGCCGATCATGCCGCTCATCGCCGGCCCCGAGTGTGGAACCCACGAGCGCCGCTTCCGGGCCGCCGTGGCAGCCGGCGTAGCGCTGGTCGCGATCGGGCTGTTCGCTGGAGTTGCGGTCGGGCTCGTCCGGTTCCTGCCGATATCGCTGATCCAGGCCCTCGCCGGCCTCGCGCTCCTGGGGGTCCTTGCCTCCTCACTCCGGCAGTTCGCGACTGGCCCGTTGATCGTGGGACCGGTGCTCGCCTTCGCCGTCGTCCAATCGGGCCTGACGCTGTTCGGCCTCGGCCCGTTCGTCTGGGCCCTGGCAATCGGAGTCGCGGCGACGTACGTGCTCGAACGCGAGGGGCTGGCGGCTGTGGCCGCCAGCCACGGCGGCTAGAACGAGCCAGTAACGCCCCGGTTGAACCTCCTCTCAACAGCTGACCGTTGGGTTCCATTCATGGAACATGCCACTCGGATTCGGATGCCAGACCCAGGCGTGGAGCTCATAGAACGCAGGCAGGCCGTAGCGATTGCCGGCCGGGGTGAGGTGGAACTCCTCGCCGAACAGCGAGGGTGGCGACGTGTTGACCGCGTCCCAGTCCGCCTGCAGGACCAGGTACTCGACGGCGACCAGCTTGAGCCGGCCATGGTCGCCCGGAACGTAGATGACGAGCTCGGGGCTGGTCGCGTTGACGGTGTCGTCGAACAGCGACGGGTTGAGGAAGTGGATGCCCATCGTGCCGGCACCGCCAGGATCGGCGATGCAGGTGATGCCGGCGAGGTCGAAGATCTGGACCGTGTAGCCGGCCGCCCTGGCGGCGTCGACGTCATGGAATGGCGCGGTGGCGTTCCGCAGGCCCGCAAGACCTGATTGGTCGGCGGCGGCCCCAGTTGTCACGGCACCGACTGCGAGAGAACCTGCGAACAGAGCCGCGAGCAGCGGTCGAGCTCGGTGTGGGACGGTCATTGATGAGTCTCCCTTCGCTGGCTGCATCCACCGATTCGGCGATGAGGGCGGCACCTCGGCGAGCCCTGCCGAAACGAGGCCAGCGTAGGAATCGAGCGTTCCGTGACCGTTCCCCGGAACGAGCCCGGAGCTATGCCTGTGCGAGCATGCCCCTGCCGAGATCGAGCTCCAGGATGGCCCGAGCGCCATCCACGGCGGCCGGCCAGGGACCGCCCTGCCACATCTCGGTGATGCGCGCGGCCTCCTCGAGATGGCGGCGCGCCCTCGCCACGTCGCCGGCACGCGAGAATGCGATCGACGCGGCAATTCGGAAGCTCATCGAGCACTGCTCGCACACGTCGCTGTCGGCAAGGACCTGCTCGCCCTCGGCCGCGACCGCGGCCGCTTCGGCTGGATCGGAGGCGGCCTCCACCATCGCCCCGCGGATCTTGACGCGCAGATGAGAGGCGAGCGGGTCGCCGTCCGCCAGCCGCAGGGCGCTCCGGAGGATCCTCCGAGCCTTCCAACGCTGACCCTGGGCGATGGCTACCTCGGCGAGCCGCTCCAGTGAAAGCGACTGCCCGGAATCGGCCTTCGCTTGGCGATGAAGCTCGACAGCCCGATCCAGGTCGGCCTCGGCCTCAGGTAGCCGACCGGCGAGGAGCTCCGTCTCCCCGAGGACGAGCGCGGCATGCGCGAGAGCGCGAGTCGATCCGACGGATGCGGCGGCATCGTGGAGCTCGGCCGCGAAGGTGGCCATCTCGGCGGCCCCATCGGGCAGATACAGGCAGAACTCCGTGAAGCACAGGTTGGAGTCGAAGACGAACGGCGCGATGTCGGGAGTCCGGCGAACGGCCTCGACCAGCTCGTCGCGCAGGAAATTCCGCCACTCCCCGCGCGCATGGCCAATGGAGGCCAGCAGCATGCTGGCCTCGCCGACCTGGGCGCCGAGCCCGGCATCGACAGCGAGAGCGCGCGCCTCGAGGGCGGTGCGCTCAGCCTCCTCGAAGTCGCGGCGCGTCCAGTGGATGAGTCCCCACGCCAGGAGCGCCCGTGCCCGCTCGGCCGCGGTTGGCGCCTCATGCCCCTCGCTGGCCAGTACGTTCTCGTAGAGCGCGACGGAGAGCGGGTCGGGACCGACACCCAGCTCCTCTCCCAGGACCGCGCGCAGGCGCTCGAACTGTCGGATGGCCGCCTGACGATTCCCCGCCTCCAGATGGGCCCGCATCAGCTCCCGGTGCGCCGCCTCGTCGGTGGGCTCGGACTCCAGGACCCGGACCCACATCCTCGCGCCCCGCAGGACGGCCAGGTACGTCTCGCGGATCGCGCGTCGCCGATCCTCGCACCAGGTCTCGCGATCGTCCGGAAGCAGGTCACCCGGGTACAGGGCCGCCGCCTGGCGGAAGTCTTCGCTCTCACCAGACGCGAACGCTCGTTCGCTCGCGGCCTCGAAGCGTTGAACGTCCGTCGCGACCGTCCCGGTCGGCCAGAGCTCGACCAATCCCGCGTGCACGGCGATGGCCTCCGCCCGACCGAGCGCTCTCCGCGCGAGGTGCACGGCCTTGCGCACATTCGCGCCGCCGGCGTCGGGGTCAAGATCGGGCCAAAGGGCCTCGATGATCTCTTCCCGTGCCAGGCGGTGACGCGCGGACAGGCCCAGGAGCTTGACCAGCGAAGCCGCGCGCCGATGGCGCCACGCGTCGGCGGGGACCGGACTGCCATCGATCTCGACCCGGAACTCCCCCAGGAGTCCCAGGTCCAGGCCTTCGACCATTTCGCGGTGAGGTTACGCGTCGCCGGATGCGCCGTGAAGACGGCTCAACCGGTTGGACGTCGTTGGTGAGTGGCTCCGGCGGTAGGATTCGAACCTACGACCAAGCGGTTAACAGCCGCCCGCTCTACCACTGAGCTACGCCGGAGCGAGGGACCGCGGGGCGCTCGTGGCGCGGCGGTCGGGGGCGCGACGATCGTGCGGATCGCTCGGCGCCGAGGCGAGAGTCTAGCAGAGGGCGGGCCGCGGTCCGGCGCAGGAACCGGTGCGCGTGGGCACCGAGGAGGCCCTCCCGCCGCGGTGCCGACCGTGCTTCTCCGACGACCGCGGCTACCATGACCGGACCGCTGTTACAACGCCAGGAGGAGGGCTTCATGCGGGACTTCGTTTCGTCGCGCCGGTCGCGGCTCGCATCGTTGGCCGGTGTGGTCGTGCTGTCGCTGGTCGCCGCCGGCGTGGCCGTCGGTGCGCCGCCGAACGTCGCCAGGCTGCTCGACTACACGCCCCAGAAGGCCGACCAGATCACGAACATCGACATCCTGCGAACGGAGATCAAGAACTACTACGGGACGCCGACCGCGCGGACCGGTTTCGCCAACTGCGACCAGAACCTCGCCCCGGCCGCCGACAGCAACTACACCGCCGAGGCCGAATCCGTCGCCGACGCGGGACTCCGCTGGCTGAAGGCCCAGGCCGGCAAGTCCGACAACCAGGCGATCGTGCTCGACGTGGACGACACGACGCTCGTCACCTGGAATTACGAGCTCTGCAGCAACTGGGCGTTCGACCCGGTCTCGAACGGGAACTTCGTGACCGGTCAGCTGTTCCCGGCGGTTCCGGGCATGGTCGACATGGTCAACTGGGCCGCCGACCACGGCTACGCCGTGTTCTTCCTCACCGGACGGCCGCAGTCGCAGGAGACGCCGACGCTCGGCAACCTGACCGACGACAACGTCGCCGTCGACGCGGGCTACGCCGATCCGACCGATCCCGACGGGGCCGGGCCCGAGGATGGCCTCTATACGAAGCCGGCCGTCGGCTCCTATCCGGGCTACCTCGACAAGGCGCAGTTCTGCGCGAGCGCGATCGCGGCCGGCAGCTCGTGCGCCACGATCCCGTACAAGTCGGGCGTCCGCGCCCATATCGAGGACCTCGGCTTCGACATCGTCGGCAACTTCGGCGACCAGTACAGCGACCTCGAGGGCGGCTTTGCCGACCGCACCTTCAAGCTCCCGAACCCGAACTACTTCCTCCCCTAGTCGCACCGAATTGAGCGCGGGCCCCGGAACCCGGGGTCCGCGTTTTCATGCCCGTCCGCGGACCCGCCTCGTCGCGCAGGTGTGACGACGAGGCGGATGCCTGTCCGGCCGGCGCGAGCCACGACCGCCGAGGATGACGGCATGGGCAGAGACGTGAGCGTGTTCGGCGGGCTGGTTCGCGGGGCGATCGGCGGCGCCGTCGGGACCTGGTTGATGGATCAGGTGACGACGGGCCTCATGGACCAGTCGAGCGATGCCGACAAGGAGATGGAGGCGGCGGCCCGCCCGAACGGCCAGAGCTCGACGATGAACCTCGTCGACCTTGCGACCGGCCGGCTCGGTCTCGAGCTCGACGAGGCCCAGCGCTCGACGGCCGCCACGGCCGCCCATTGGGCACTCGGGATCGTGCCGGCCGCCCTCTACGGCGCCCTGAGGTCACGGATCCCCGGCCTGGGCATCGGGAACGGCGTGGCGTTCGGGGCGCTGCTGTTCGCCGCGAACGACGAGTACCTCAACGCCGCCCTCGGGCTCGCGGGCCCGCCCGAGGCGTACCCGGCATCGACGCACTTCCGCGGCCTGGTGGGGCACGTGGCCCTGGGCATGACGGTCGACACCGTCTGCGACCTGCTCGGCGGCTGACCTTCGTCCTTCGAGGCGGACCTATCCTCGGGCCGTGAACGACGCCTTCCCCTCGCCGCTCGTCTCAGCCGAACGGCTCGCCGAGCTCCTCGTCGACCCGTCGGCACGGCCTCGCGTGCGTCCGGTCGACGTCCGCTGGAAGCTCAACGCGCCCGAGCACGGACGGCTCGCCTTCGAGACGGGTCACGTGCCCGGCGCGATCTTCCTCGGCCTCGATACGGACCTTGCGGACCCCAACGGACTTGGCGCGCCCGGCCGCCATCCCCTGCCCGATCCGGTCGCCTTCGCCCGTCTGCTCGGCGACGTCGGGATCGGCGACGACTCGTACGTGGTCGCCTACGACGACGCCGGTGGCACGGTCGCGGCGCGGCTGTGGTGGATGCTCGACGACCTGGGGCACCGGGAGGCAGCCGTCCTCGACGGCGGGATCGATGCATGGGTCGAGGCGGGTGGCGAGCTGACCGCGGAGCCCGCCGACTGGCCGGCGACGGCGCTTCATGTTCGCGGGCGTTGGTCGCGGGTCGTCGAACGGGACGCCCTTCGGGCCCGGCTCGGCGAGGTTCGGCTCGTCGACGGCCGGGCCGTCGAGCGCTACCGCGGCGACACCGAGCCGGTGGATCCGGTCGCTGGGCACATCCCGACCGCGATCAGTGCGCCGGTCACCGCCAACCTCGAGAACGGGCGTTTACTCCCGCCCGCCGAGCTCCGGCGAGGGTACGAGTCGCTCGGGCTCGCGGCTGCCGGGCCAGAGGTGGTCGTCGCGTGCGGCAGCGGCGTCAATGCGACCCACCACGCGCTCTCGATGCGGCTCGCCGGACTGGCGGACCCGACGCTCTACGCCGGCTCGTACAGCGACTGGTCGCGGAGTGGGCTGCCGGTTGCCACTGGCGACGATCCCGGGGACCCCGAGCCGGCCGCGCGTTGACGGCCGCCACGGGGTCCCGTTCGGTGCGTCAGGCGAGCAGCGACTCCACCAGCGCAATGACGCTCCGGACGAACGCCGCGCTGGCGACGTCCTGGTCGCCGGCTTCGTCCGTCGTGTCGCCGTCGTCGGCGGCCGTTTCGTCGACATCCGAGTCAGCAGCGTCGGTGTCCTCGGCACCCTCGGTCCCGTCGGTGTCCTCGGCACCTTCGGTCCCGTCGGTGTCCTCGGTCCCGTCGGCGCCTTCGGCCGCGTCCGTGCCGTCGGTCGCGTCGCCGTTCGCGATGACCTTGCCGGAGCCCGTCCCGGTGAGCGCCTGGCCGCCGACATCGCCGGTGACGTCGATGGCGACGTCGCCGCTCGGCTCATCTGCGGGCACGTCCGCGTCACCCTGGTAGGCGACGCCCAAACCGCTGCGCGTCAGCGTGAGCGACACGTCGCCCGTCAGGAAGTGGACGACGACATCGAGAGTATCGGGCCGATCGGCGAGCGGAACCTGGACGAGCGCGAGGACATGCAGGACGCCCTCGGGATGCGACGCGCTGCCCTTCACCCAGAGCTCGGTGAGGGTCGGCGCATCCGCGGTGAGCAGCGTGTCGGTCGTCGAGCCGCTCTCGTCGGCGTGCACGTTCAGATGGGCCTTGCCGTGTCCGTCCTGGGTCGCCGACTTGTCATGCGTCCCGGACCTGCCGTGCACCGCCGATGCCTGGCCGTGTCCCTGGCCATGGGTCCCCGCATGGGGATTGCGCGCGAGCGTGGTGCCCGACAGCGCGAGCACCAGGCCCGCGGCCGCGACGAGCGCGACCGTGCCGCTTCGCTTCATCCTTCGCTCCCTCCCTGGCCCGATTCGGCCC
>DASXWX010000135.1:0-15233 GCA_036503395.1 Candidatus Limnocylindrales bacterium | reverse complement strand
GTCTGGCCGACGGGGGTCTCGGCAAGCGAGGGCTCGACCATGGCGCCGCGAACGATCGTCTCTGACGCCGGGTTCAGGTCCGCGAACAGGTCGCCGTCGGCGCCCGGGTCGGGCCGGCTGAAGAGATGGTCGTAGAGGCGGACCTCGGCGGGAAGGGCGGTCGCGGCGGCCACCCAGTGGAGCGTGGCCTTCGGCCGCCGACCGTCGGGCGCGTCGCCGCCGCGGGTGGCGGGGTCGTAAGTCGCCCGGAGCTCGACGACGTTTCCGGCGTCGTCCTTCACGACGTCTGTGCAGGTGATGAAGTAGGCGTTTCGCAGGCGGACCTCGCGCCCGGGGGCCAGGCGGAAGAACTTCGGTGCCGGCTCCTCCATGAAGTCGTCGCGCTCGATCCAGAGCTCCCGTCCGAAGGCGACCGGGCGCGTCCCCGCCGCTGGATCCTCCGGGTTGTTGACGACCTTGACCGTTTCTCGCTCACCCTCCGCGTAGTTCTCGATGACGACCTTCAGCGGGTCGAGGACGCCGAACCGGCGCTGGGCGGTCCGGTTGAGGACCTGGCGGACGGCGTACTCGAGCTGGCCGTACTCGATGACCGAGTCGGTCTTGGACACGCCGATCATCTCGGCGAAGTCCCGGATCCCCTCGGCCGGGAAGCCGCGCCGGCGCAGCCCCGAGATCGTCGGCATCCGCGGGTCGTCCCAGCCGCGGACGTGGCCCTCCGTCACGAGCCGCAGCAACACCCGCTTCGAGAGCACGGTGTGGGTGAGGTTGAGCCGGGCGAACTCGATCTGCTGCGGCCGCGACGGCGTCGGCAGGTGCTCGATGAGCCAGTCGTAGAGCGGGCGGTGGATCTCGAACTCGAGCGTGCAGAGCGAGTGGGTCACGCCCTCGATCGCGTCCGACTGGCCGTGCGCCATGTCGTAGGTCGGGTAGATGCACCACGCGTCGCCGGTCCGCGGGTGGCTGGCGTGGACGATCCGATAGAGGACCGGGTCCCGCAGGTTGACGTTCGGGCTGGCCATGTCGATCTTCGCCCGAAGGACACGCGCCCCGTTCGGGAACTCGCCGGCCCGCATCCGCTCGAACAGGTCGAGGTTCTCCTCGACCTCGCGCTCGCGCCAGGGCGAGTTGGTCCCTGGCTCGGTCAGCGTGCCGCGGGTCTCGCGGATCTCGTCGGCGGACTGGTCGTCGACGTAGGCGAGGCCCTGGCGGACCAGGTCACGGGCCCACTCGTAGAGCTGCTCGAAATAGTCCGACGCGAAGCGCGCCGGGCCGTCCCACTCGAAGCCGAGCCAGCGGACGTCGCGCTCGATCGCGTCGATGTACTCCTGCTCCTCCTTGGCCGGGTTGGTGTCGTCGAAGCGGAGGTTGCAGCGGCCGCCGAACTCCGCCGCCACCCCGAAGTTGAGGCAGATCGACTTCGCGTGGCCGATGTGGAGGTAGCCGTTCGGCTCGGGCGGAAAGCGGGTGACCGGCGCGGCGACGCGTCCGGTGGCGATGTCCCCGGCGACGCGCTCGCGGATGAAGTCGCGGCGATCCGACGTCGTCAGCGTCATCGTTTCGCGAGAGGGTGGCGCCAGCGCAGGCCCGGGAAGCGGGCGAAGTCGCGGTCGGCGGTGATGAATTCCGCGCCCGACTCGATCGCCAGCGCCGCGAGGTAGGCGTCGGGCACGAGGTTTCCCTTGACGCCGGCGGCGCGGCACAGGTCCTCGAAGATCGACCAATGCCGCTCGGCGGCGGCGACCGGCATGGACGCGGGTTGGACGCGAACGGCGTCCGCGAACGCGAGCGCGGCGTCGACGCTGTCGGGCGGATCGAACACGCGTGGGTGGGTGACGACGCGGACGAACCCGCTCAGGACGAGCTCGGAGATGCCGACGGGCTCGTCGCCGGCGAGTGCGGCGCGCAGCCACTCCCGATATCGGACGTGGTCGGGCGCCGCTTCACGGAAGGCGTGAACGTAGACGTTGACGTCGGGGAGGATCAGGGTCTCGGCCCTTCCATGAGCTCGAGAAGCGCGGCGCTGTCGTCGAGGTCGACGCCCGGCAGGAGGCGGCCACCGGGTGAGGTGGGCAGGTCCGGGGCGATAGGGGCGTTCGGCGGGTCCCGACGAGCGAACGCTGCCCTGAGCGCGTCGTCCACTACGGCCGCCAACGTCCGGCCGGACCGCGCCGCCCGAGCCTTCGCCTCGGCGAGGAGCCGGTCGTCAATGCTGATCGTCGTCCGCATGCATCAAAGCATCAGCCGACGTCATCTCGATGTCAAATGACGGGGACGCGGCGGAGGAGTTGGCTGGCGCGCCAGGATTCGAACCTGGAACCCCCTGATCCAGAGTCAGGTGCTCTACCGTTGAGCCACGCGCCAGCGGGCCGGCGGGCATTCTACCGCGGCGTCACCCGCAGCAGACCGAAGCTCGCGCCCTCGGGGTCAGAGACGATCGCGAAGCGACCGCCCGGGAAGTCCTGCGGGGCGACCATCTCGCGCGCCCCGGCGTCGAGCGCACGGCGGAAGGCGTCGTCGACGTCGTCGACCGCGAAGTAGACCTGCCAGTAGCTCGGGACCTCGGCCGGGACGCCCGCATTCATCTCCCAGGCCCCGGCGATGCTCTCGCCGCCGAGCAGGAACTCGTTGTACGGCGGCTGGTTCGGGCCCATCTCGCTCCGGCGCGTCGCCCAGCCGAAGACCTGCTCGTAGAACGGGATCGCGCTGTCCACGCCACGGGCGTTGAGCTCGGCCCAGCCGAAGGAGTTCGCGGCGTCCGTCGCGAAGCCGCCCATCCGCGTCCCCTGCCAGGACGAGATCACGGCACCGGCCGGATCGGCGAAGACCGCCATCCGACCCTGATCGCCGACATCAAACGGCGCCATGATCACGGTCCCGCCCGCGGCCGAAACGCGCCCCGCCAGTGCCTCGACGTCCTCCGTGCCGATGTAGAGGTTCCAGGCAGTCGTGGCGTTCGGATCCATCTTCGGACCGATGCCGGCGGCGTCCTCGCCCCCGATCCGGGCGAGGGCATAGCCACCGTACTGCGGGTCCTCGTTGACCTCCACGTCCCAGCCGAACAGCCGGGCGTAGAAGTCGCGCGAGGCCGCTGCGTCGGCGCTCGAGAGGTCGACCCAGGCCGGTCGATTGACGATGCTGGTGGCGGTGGTCATGGCGTGCCCTCCTCGGCAGCGATGAGCCCGCAATTCTCGCACCGATGCCAGTCGAAGCCGTTCCGGGTTTCGAGCCGCTCGGCGTCGCGAGTTGGCTGGCGAGGAAGGATTCGAACCTTCAATCCCCTGATCCAGAGTCAGGTGCCTTACCGTTTGGCCACTCGCCAGCGCCGTGAACGATTCTACGCGCGGCCGACAGCCCGGCCTCAACGCAGGGGGGCACAGTCCGGCGTACGATGCTGCTAGTTGTCGTACAGCAAGTAGCGTCGCCGATGAGCAATTACCACGTCGAACCCGGCAGCCGGCCGCGGGCGCTCACGAAGGAGGCCATCAAGAGCCTCCGTCACGAGCAGGTCCAGGGGATCCCGCGGCGCCAGCTGCTGCGCGGGTCGCTCGCCGGGATCGTCCTCGTCTGGCTGACCGAGTCGGCCGCGGCCACGATCGGCTTCATCTGGCCGAACCTCTCAGGCGGCTTCGGCGGCAAGGTGACGATCGGCAAGATCGACGTCGTCGCCAACCACATGGACGTCGTCGGCACGAACCTCAAGGACGGCGCGCCGGCCCACTTCCTCGATGCGCGGTCGTTCATCATGCTCATCGACCCGGGCCGCTACGAGTTCATCCCGGGCGACGATCCGATGGGCGACGGCCTCAACACCAACGTGCGGACGCTCTACCAGCGCTGCACGCATCTGGGCTGCACGCCGAACTTCTGCCCGAAGAACTTCTGGTTCGAGTGCCCCTGTCACGGGTCGCGCTACGACCGCCTCGGCATCAAGGTCAACGGCCAGCAGTACGGGCCGGCACCGCGCAGCCTCGACCGCTTCGCCTCGAGCGTCTCCTCGGACGGCACGCTCACGCTCGACACCGGCAAGATCACCCTCGGCCCGTTGCCGATCACGCTCGGCCAGCCCGGCGTCATCCCGCCGAAGTCGCCGACCGGCTGCCTGTAAGGATCGACTCGCCGAGGTCGATGACGTCGCCCTCACGGGCGCCCTGAACGGAACCCGCCTGCCTGACGTCGCGGGCTGAGGCCACGAGCGCGTCAACTGTCTCGTCGTCGTGGTCGGGATCGTGGTGGATGAGCATGAGTGTCCGAGCGCCGGCGAGATCGGCGAACCGGGCGGCGTGGGTCACGCTGCTGTGCCCCCAGCCGGTTCGCTCCGTGTACTCGGCGTCGCTGTACTGGCCGTCGTGGAGCAGGACGTCGACGTTCCGGGCGAGGTCGTAGCCGGACAGCCAGCCGCGGTGTGCGAGGCCGCCGAGGGCGGGCTCGTGGTCGGGCACGTAGGCGAGGCTGCCGGCCGGCGTCTCGATCCGATAGCCCACGGTGGGGCCCGGGTGGATGACGGCGCGCGCCGCCACGATCGCGTTGCCGATCATCCAGGTGCCGTGCGGGACGTCGTGGAGCGTCAACCGAGCCGCGATATCCCGGATCCGGACCGGAAAGAGCGGCGGTGAGAGGTAGCGACTCAGTCGAGCGCGGAGGTCGCGCGTCGTCGAGGGCGGCCCCCAGACGTGGACCTCGCGGCCGGGCTCGAAGAGCGGCCGGAAGAAGCCGAGCCCCAGGATGTGGTCCATGTGGAGGTGGGTGAGCAGGATGTGGACCGCGATGTCGCGGTCGGCGAGCGCGATCCCTGCCGGGCGAATGCCGGTCCCGGCGTCGAGGAGGATGGCCGCCTCGGGCGAGGTTCGGACCTCGACACAGGCGGTGTTGCCGCCGTAGCGGACCGTTCCGCGGCCCGCGCTCGCCAACGAGCCGCGCGAACCCCAGATCGTGACGTTCATTTCGGGGACGCGCGATCCCGGGACCCGCCGTCCGGCTGCCAGAGCACGACGAACGTTCCGAGGACGTGCCCGCCGGCGCTCTCGATCGGTATCGCGGTCGCCTCGATCGGCCGCAGCCGTCCGTCGAGCCCGTGCATGTGGAAGGTCGCGTGGACGGGTCGGCGCTCGCGCATCGAGATCATGCCCGGCAGCTGCTGGACCGGGAGCGCATCGCCGTCCTTCGTGAGGGGAGCGAGCGCCGCCGCCCGCTCCTCGAACGGCAGCGCATCGACCTCGTCGAAGGCGCGCCCGAAGATCGGCTCGGCGGGCTCGTTGTAGAAGAGCGTGTCGCCGCGGGCGTCGACGAGCAGGACCGGCACCGCGAGGGCGCTCGCGAGCTGGCGGGCGAGGATGAGCTCGACCGGTTGGGCCACGAGCGGATTGTGACCGTCCGGCGGAGCGGTGCAATGCAACAGGGCCTGTCCCGGTGGACGACTGGTTGCGCACCGTCAAGCAATACCGGTGCAAGGAGGAGCACGCGGCCGGCGGCGCGGGGTAACGATCGCCGGATCGAGGCTCGTGGGCGTGGCGACCTCCGTCGCGCGCCAACCCGACGTGGCGGCCTCGATCGACCGGATCGCCGGTCCCGGGCCCGCCATCGACCGGCTGGCCGTCAGCGCGTACACGATCCCGACCGACGCCCCCGAGTCCGACGGCACGTACGCCTGGGACCGGACGACGATCGTCATCGTCGAGCCGGAGGCGGCCGGAGTGCGCGGACTCGGCTATTCGTACGCCGACGTGACGGCGGCGCGCCTGATCGCCGACACGCTGGCCGAGCGGGTCGTCGGGCTCGACGCCTTCGACGTGTCGGCGGCCTGGTCGGCGATGGTCGGCGCGGTGCGGAACATCGGCCGGCCGGGCATCGCGGCGACCGCGATCTCGGCCGTCGACAACGCCCTCTGGGACCTGAAGGCACGCATCCTCGGCGTCTCGCTTGCCGACCTCCTCGGCCGCGACCGAGACGCCATCCCCGGCTACGGCAGTGGCGGCTTCTGCTCGTACTCGGACGAGCGGCTGGCCCGCCAGCTCGGGGGCTGGGCGGAGCAGGGGTTTCGGTTCGTCAAGATGAAGGTCGGACGCGAGCCGTCCGCCGATCCGCACCGCGTGGACGTCGCGCGGGCGGCGATCGGGGACGATGTCGGGCTGTTCGTGGACGCCAACGGCGCGTTCGATCGCAACCGGGCACTCGCCTTCGCCGAGGTCTTTGCCGAGCGTGGCATCACCTGGTTCGAGGAGCCGGTCAGCTCCGACGACGTGGACGGGCTGCGGCTCCTCCGCGACCGGTCGCCGGCGGGGATCGCGATCGCGGCCGGCGAGTACGGCTGGGACCAGTTCCGCTTCCGACGCCTGCTCGAGGCCGGCGCCGTCGACGTCCTCCAGGCGGACGCGACGCGGTGCCTCGGGACGACCGGCTTTCTCATGGCCGCCGCGCTGTGCGAGGCGCACGACGTGCCGCTCTCGGCCCACTGCGCTCCCTCGCTCCACGTGCCTCTCACCTGCGCGGCACGGCCGGCGGTCCACCTCGAGTGGTTCCACGACCACGTCCGCATCGAGCACCTGCTCTTCGAGGGCGCGCCGGAGCCGCGCGACGGGCTCCTGGCGCCCGACCTCGACAGACCGGGGCTCGGCCTCGAGCTCCGCCGGGCCGACGCCGAGCCGTACCTGACCTGGAGGAACGAATGACCGCGCCTGCCGCCTCGCCCACGCCCCGCACCTGGCGGGCGCCCTTCGTCGAGGTCGAGCGCCGGCGTCCGCCTGCCCCCGGCGACCTGCCGTCCGAGGCCGAACGGCTCGCGATCGACCTGCTCAACGCCGTCCGCGGCGAGGTCCGCTTCGACGCCGGGTCGCGGGCGCTCTACGCCACCGACGCCTCGAACTACCGGCAGGTCCCGATCGGCGTGGTGATCCCCCACGACACCGACGACGTCGTCGCGACCGTCGAAATCTGCCGCGCCCACGGCGTCCCGATCGTCTCGCGCGGCGGCGGGACGAGCCTCGCCGGCCAGACCTGCAACGTCGCGGTCGTCATCGACCATTCGAAGTTCAACAACCAGCTGATTGAGCTGAACGCCGACGAACGGTGGGCGCGGGTCCGGCCGGGCATCGTCCTCGACGAGCTCCGCGACGCCGCCGAGCGCTTCGACCTGACCTACGGCCCCGACCCGGCCACCCACGACCACTGCACGCTCGGCGGGATGATCGGCAACAACTCGTGCGGCGTCCACTCGGTCATGGCCGGCAAGACCGACGACAACGTCCTCGAGCTCGAGGTCCTGACCTACCGCGGCGAGCGCTTCCGCGTGGGACAGACGAGCGACGACGAGCTGATCCGGATCGTGGGCGAGGGGGGAGTCCGGGGCGAGATCTACAGGGCCATGCGGCGGATCCGTGACGAGTACGCCGACGAGATCCGGGAGCGGTTTCCCGAGATCCCGCGCCGCGTCTCCGGGTACAACCTGCCGTACCTCCTGCCGGAGCACGGGTTCGACGTCGCCAGGGCGCTGGTCGGTTCGGAGTCGACCCTCGTCACCGTCCTCGAGGCGAAGGTTCGGCTCGTCGACAGCCCGCCCGGCCGGACGCTCGTCGTCGTCGGCTACCCGGACGTCTACGACGCCGGCGATGACGTCGCCCGCGTGGTCGAGTCGGGCTGCATTGCCTGCGAGGGGATGGACGAGAAGCTCGTCCGCGACATCAAGGCGCGCGGCATCCACCCCGACGCACTGACGCTGCTGCCGAAGGGGAGCGGGTTCCTGCTCGTGGAGTTCGGCGGCAGGGACCGCGAGGAGTCGGACGAGAAGGCACGCGAATTCATGCGCTCGGTCGAGGGGCGCCGCGACGACGTCGAGGCCCGGATGTACGACGACCCGAAGGACGAGGCCAAGCTGTGGCGCGTCCGCGAGGCCGGCCTCGGCGCGACGGCCATGGTCCCCGGCAAGCCGACGAGCGGCCCCGGGTGGGAGGACTCGGCGGTGCCGCCGGAGCGCCTCGGCGACTACCTGCGGGCGATCCGGAAGCTGTGGGACCGCTACGGCCTTGACGCCGACATGTACGGCCACTTCGGCCAGGGCGTCCTCCATTGCCGGATCGATTTCGACCTCGTGACCGCGGGTGGTCTCGAGTCATTTCGGCGGTACATGAGCGACGCCGCCGAGCTCGTCGTGTCGATGGGCGGCTCGCTCTCGGGCGAGCACGGCGACGGCCAGGCCCGCGCCGAGCTCCTGCCGGTGATGTTCGGCGACCGGCTCGTCCGGGCGTTCGAGGAGCTCAAGGACGCGTGGGACCCCGACGGGAAGATGAACCCGGGCAAGCTCGTCCGGCCGAACCCGATCCTGTCCGACCTGCGGCTCGGCTCCGACTACGCGCCGCCCCGGCCCCGGACGTTCTTCCGCTTCCCCGACGACAACGCCTCGTTCGGGCACGCCGCGTTCCGCTGCGTCGGCGTGGGCGAGTGCCGACGCCACGAGGGCGGGACGATGTGCCCCTCGTACATGGTCACGCGCGAGGAGAAGCAATCGACGCGCGGCCGGGCGCATCTGCTCTTCGAGCTGCTCAACGGCAACGAGCTCGAGGGCGGCTGGCGCAACGACGAGGTCGAGGAGGCACTCGACCTGTGCCTGGCCTGCAAGGGCTGCAAGGGTGACTGCCCCGTGAGCGTCGACATGGCGACGTACAAGGCGGAGTTCCGCGCCCACCACTACGCCGGCCGCCTGCGGCCGCGGGCGGCCTACACGATGGGCCTCATCCACTGGTGGGCAAAGATGGCGGCGCGGGCGCCACGCCTGGCGAATGCCCTTGCGGCCGCCCCGGGCCTTTCGGGGGTCGCCAAGGCGGTCGGCGGGATCGCACCCGAGCGGAAGATCCCGCGCTTCGCGCCGGAGACGTTCCGCGCGTGGTGGCGCGAGAGAGGCGGGGCGACGACCGGGCGCGACGTCCCGCCGCCGGATCGGCCGCCGTACGGGACCGGGCCGCGGCGCGACGACGGCCGGAGGCGGGTGATCCTCTGGGTCGACACCTTCAACGACCACTTCCACCCCGAGATCGCCCGGGCCGCGGTCGACGTCCTCGAGCACGCCGGCTGCGACGTCGTCGTGCCCGAGCGAACCCTCTGCTGCGGCCGGCCGCTCTACGACTGGGGCTTCCTCGCCCAGGCGAAGCGGCTCCTGCAGCACGTCCTGACCGACCTGCGCGACGAGATCCGGGCGGGCGTGCCGATCGTCGGGCTCGAGCCGTCGTGCGTGTCGGTCTTCCGCGACGAGGCACCGAACCTCCTCCACGGCCACGCCGACGCGCGCCGCCTGGCCGCCCGGGCCCACACCCTCACCGAGTTCCTCGCCTCGCTCGACGGCTACCGGCCGCCGCGCCTCGACGGCCGGGCCCTCGTCCACGGCCACTGCCACCACAAGTCGGTCCTCGACTTCGACTCCGAGCTGCGCGTCCTGCGCGCGACCGGCCTCGAGCTCGACGTCCCGGAGACCGGCTGCTGCGGGATGGCCGGCGCCTTCGGCTTCGAGCGAGCGGGCGACCACTACGCGGTCTCGATCGCGGCCGGCGAGCGCGTCCTCCTGCCCGCGGTACGCGCGGCCGACGCGTCGACGTACGTCGTGACCGGCGGCTTCAGCTGCCGCGAGCAGATCGAGCAGACGACCGGCCGTCGTGTCCTCCACCCCGCGGAGCTGCTCGCCCTGGCGATCGCCCGCTCCGACGAACGCGGCGGGAGGCCCTCCGACGAGAAGCGCTCGGGTGACGACGCCGGACCGGCTGACCCCGCCCGGCGTCGAACCGCATCGACCGGCGTGAGCGCGTGAGCGCGCGCGTTCCTCCGGCACCCACCTCGAGAAGGAGTCGTTCATGAGCAGGACCGCCGCTGACGTCCTCGTCGAAACGCTGATCGACTGGGGCGTCGACACCGTCTTCGGGCTCCCCGGTGACGGGATCAACGGGATCATGGAGGCGCTCCGAACGCACCAGGACCGGATCCGGTTCGTCCAGGTCCGCCACGAGGAGTCGGCCGCGTTCGCCGCCTGCGCCTACTCGAAGTTCACCGGGCGCCTCGGCGTCTGCCTCGCGACGTCCGGCCCGGGTGGCCTCCACCTCACCAACGGGCTCTACGACGCGAAGATGGACGGCGCGTCGGTCCTCGCGATCACGGGTCACCACTACAGCGACCTGATCGACACGAAGCAGCAGCAGGACGTCGACCTGTCGCGGGTCTTCGAGGACGTCACCGTCTACAACACGCGGGTCATGAACGCGGCCCACGTGGCGAACGTGGCGCCGCTCGCGTGTCGGACGGCGCTCGCGTGGCGGGGCGTCGCCCACATCTGCTTCCCGACCGATCTCCAGTCGCTGCCGGCCGACGCGGGTCCGCGGGCGAAGGACGATGTGCCGGGCCACACCAGCGACGCGTACGCGCGGCGTGCGGCCCTGCCGGCGGAGAGCGACGTCCGCCGGGCGGCCGAGATCCTCAACGCCGGCTCGAAGGTCGCGATCCTCGCGGGCCGGGGAGCCGTCGGGGCGGGCGACGAGCTCGAGCGCGTCGCAGATGCGCTCGGGGCGCCGATCATCAAGGCGCTCCTTGGCAAGGGTGCGGTGGCCGACGACAGCCCGTACACGACGGGTGGGATCGGCCTGCTCGGCACGAAGCCGTCCGAGGACGCGCTCGCGGGCTGCGACACGCTCCTGATCGTCGGCAGCTCGTTCCCGTACATCGAGTTCTATCCGAAGCCCGGCGAGGCCCGGGCGGTCCAGATCGACGTCGATCCCACGCGGATCGGCCTCCGCTACCCGGTCGAGGTCGGTCTGGTCGGCGACGGACGGCGCTCGCTCGAGGTGCTCCTGCCGCACCTGCGCCGGAAGGACGACCGGTCGTTCCTGTCGAAGGCACAGGAGGCGACGCGCGACTGGTGGGAGCTGATGGACGAGCGCGAGTCCCGGATGGACACGCCGATGAAGCCGCAGGTCCTGGCGGCCGCGGTGGGCCGGCACCTGCGCGACGACGCGATCGTGGTGTCCGACTCCGGCACGATCACGACCTGGTTCGCCCGCCACATCCGGGCCCGCCGGGGTCAGCTGTTCTCGCTCTCGGGGAACCTCGCCACGATGGCCTGCGGCCTGCCGTACGCGATCGGCGCCCAGATGGCGCACCCGAACCGGCAGGTCGTTGCCTTCGTAGGCGACGGCGGCTTCAGCATGCTCATGGCCGACTTCGTGACGGCCGTGAAGTACCAGCTCCCGATCAAGATCGTGATCGTGAAGAACAACTACCTCGGCCAGATCAAGTGGGAGCAGATGGTCTTCCTCGGCAACCCCGAGTACGGCGTCGAGCTCGCCCCGATCGACTTCGCGAAATTCGCCGAGGCGTGTGGTGGGACCGGCGTCCACGTCGAGGATCCGCAGGCCTGCGACGAGGCCGTCGCCCGGGCCCTGTCGATCCCCGGGCCGGTCGTGATCGAGGCGGTCGTCGACCCGCTCGAGGCGCCGCTGCCGGCGAAGATCACCCCGGACCAGGCGCTCAAGTTCGCGGAGTCACTGGTCCGCGGCGAGCCGGACCGCGTCGCGATCGCCACGAACGCCCTCGGCGAAAAGGTCCGCGAGATGGTGTAGCCCGGGAGATCGAAGAGCCTGCGGGCAGCCCCTTCGCGGGAGCCGTCCGAGGCGGTGGGCGCGGCGGCGCTTCGGCGGCGGCGGCGCTTCGGCCCGCGGATTTCGGTCGGGCCGTAATCCTCGGCGCAAGCGTCCCTCTACAGCGGGAGACGCTGCGGCGCGGGTCCCCAGTGACCGTCGATTCGTGCGGGGCGCGGGCCGAGGAGGGCCAGGAACGCCGGCTGAAGCGGACCTTGGCCTGCCCCTTGTCCCGGCTATTACGACCGGGCCGAAATGGCGAAGGGCAAGCGCCGGTGCGTGCGGAAATTCTCGTCTCACGGCACAAACGACCGGAAGAGCCCGGCGACCGCTGCCGGGAGCCGGTTGATCGGCTCCGGGTACGAGAAATCGCCCGAACTTTCTCGCCCCGCGGCAGAACCGACCGGAATTGCGACCGGCTGGTCGGCGCGACCGGTCGGTTGTCTCGTCCCACGAGAAGCTGGCCGGTGCCGATGCGCCGGCGAGCACGGTGGACGCCGTACGAGCACGGTGGACGCCCTACGGCACGGTCTCCGGCAGGTCGTAGACTGCGGCGGTCTTCGATGGGGGAGGAGGAGGTCCAACGATGCTCGGCGAGTTTCGCGCGTTCCTGCTCAAGACCAACGCGCTCGCCCTGGCCATCGGCGTCATCATCGGTGCCGCGCTCGGCGCTGTGGTCACCTCGCTCGTGAACGACATCATCATGCCGCCGGTCGGCGTCGCGCTCGGCGGGATCGATTTCTCGCAGATCAAGACCGTGCTCAAGGAGGCGTCCGGCACACCCGGCGCGCCTGGCTACGTCCCCGAGGCGGCGATCCGCTGGGGCGTCTTCATCAACGCCGTCATCGCGTTCATCGTCATCGCCTTCGTGGTCTTCTGGATCAGCCGGACGTTCATCAGGGAGCCCGCGCCGGCCGAGGTCAAGACCTGCCCGTTCTGCCGCGAGGCGAACGACGTGGCGGCGACCCGCTGCAAGGCCTGCACGAGCGAGATCTGAACGCCCGCCATACGGCCTCGTGTCACGGATCTGCAAGCAACGGACGGCGTTCGAGGATCGCCTTCGGGACGTGCCGTCCGCACGATGACCGCGGCTCCACCGCGACCGGGAGCGATCCACGGCGGTCGGGGACCACGACGGCGTGGGGCACGCGGGGGACGATCACGCTGACGAATCGGACGGCGGGCGGACTTCGGTCCGTCCGCCGTTTCGTATCTCTCAGACGCGGCGGCGGTGGTAGCGCTCCATGAGAGCCGTGAGGGCGGCGCGCGCCTCGGCCCATTCGGGCTGATCCCCGATCACCGGCATCGAGCCGCCCCAGCGGCTCAGCTGGGCCATGGCGGTCACGATCGCGTCGTGCTGCATCGCCCGGCCGCGCCCCCCGTCGAGGACGCCCGTGACGAGGTAGCGCCGGACGACGTCGAACGGCGCCAGCCACCGTCCGACCTGGATCCGATCGCCGCGCCGGAGCGATTCGAGGTGGTCGTCGTCGCCCACCGGGAAGCGATCGTGCTCGGCCATGTGCGCCTGGAGGTCGAGCCGCCGCCCCGGCACCGCCCGTGAATCGAGCAACCCGTCGGCGTCGGTCTCCTGGTAGCAGATCGGGCAGGTGGCGAGGGTCGCGTCCGCACGCGGCGCCTCGCCGTACGGGAGGCCGCAGCGCCGGCAGATCGTCGCGTCCGGCCGGGGCGAGGCCGTGCCGCACTGGCGGCAGACCGGCGCGGCGGCGACCGCCGGCTTCCGCGTCGCGCTACCGAACACCGCGGGCCTCCGCGAACAGCCGGTCCCCTGTGCGACACACCTCCGGCCGGACCGACTCGAGCCGGACCTGCCAGCTCTCGGCGGTATGGAGCGCGCCCGGGATCCGCCGGACGTCGACGCGGCCGCCGTCGCTCGCGGCGCCCGACGCCTCCTCGAGGGCCCGCCGGAGCTCGTCGGGTGAGCCGAGCTGACGCGAACGATCTCGAAGATGCGTCCGGAGCGCGTCCGCGACAGCCGGAAGCTCGCTTCGGCCGAAGGCGTATTCGGCGGAGACGCGCTCGACCGGCCGGACGAGGCCGGGACGGGCGCCGCGCACGGGCAGGCGAGGGATGAGCCGAGGCACGTCCCGAACGTACGGGGCCATCGTGATTGGTTGCCACGGATCGACCGTCCTGTTCACGGGCGATGGACGTCCTATTGCGGTGGCGCCCCGCCGGCTCCGCAGCGGGTCCGGGGAAGCGATCATGGGGCCGTGCCCGAAGCGTCCTATCGCGCCTACCTCGCCGAGCGTGAGGGTGAGTCCGTCGCCCGCCGCGTGCACGACCGCGACCGTTCCGACCTGCCGCCCGGCGACGTGACGATCGCGGTCGAGTGGTCCTCCGTGAACTTCAAGGACGGCCTGGCCGTTCGGCCGGACGGACGCGTGGCCAGGATCAACCCGCTCGTGCCCGGCATCGACCTCGCCGGCCGCGTCCTCGACGCAGCCGACCCGACTCTCGCGGCGGGCACGCCGGTCCTGGCTCACGGCTACGACCTCGGCGTCTCGCACGACGGCGGCTTCGCCGAGCTGGCCCGCGTCCCGTCCGGCTGGGTGGTGCCCCTTCCCGAAGGCCTGACGGCCCGCGACGCGATGGCGATCGGGACGGCCGGCTTCACCGCGGCGCTCGCGGTCGTCACGCTCGAGCGTCACGGGCTGGAGCCCGGAGATGGCCCCGTCCTGGTGACGGGGGCGACCGGCGGCGTCGGCCGGGTGAGCATCGAGCTGCTCGCGCGCCGGGGCCACGAGGTCCACGCGATGACCGGCAAGCGTGACGAGGTCGACCGGCTCGTCTCGCTCGGCGCGACCGCGGTTCACGACCGGACGCTGCTCGCGGCCGACCGGCCAAAGCCGCTCGAATCGGCGCGTTGGGCCGGCGCGGTCGACACCGTCGGGGCGCCGACGCTGCCGGCGATCCTTCGAACGCTCCACCCGGGGGCCGCGGTCGCGGCCTGCGGGAACGCGGGCGGTGCCCCGTTCGAGACGACCGTCTTCCCGTTCATCCTCCGCGGCGTGGCGCTGCTCGGCATCGATTCCGCGTGGCTCCCGATCGAGCGGCGTCGCGCGCTCTGGGCGCGCCTCGCGGATCCGGACGATCTGCGCCCGGCCGCCCTCTTCGACGACCTGACCGAGGTCACCCTCGCCGACGGGCTGGACCAGGCCCTCGACGACATCGTCGGCGGGCGGTCCCGCGGCCGTTGGCTCGTGCGGCTCGGCTGAGCCGTCCGCGGCGACACCAGCAGGTATCTTTCTGGCGGGAGTAGAGAGGAATGCGGATGCCGCCCACAGCCGCCGACAGCCTGCTTCTGCCCGAAGGCGCCCGACTCGTCCACATCGGCCCTCCGAAGACGGGCACGACCCTCGTCCAGGGGGCCTTCCACGCCCGCCGCGAGGAGATCCGCGGCCAGGGCGTGCGGTACGCGGGGAGCGTGCGTCACTCCGCTCCGGCCATCCTTGCCGTCACCGGCCGACCGTCCCCCCAGCAGGGTGAGCCGCCGCGGATCGACAAGTGGAGGGGGCTGGTCCGCGAGATCCACGGTGCGCGTGAGCCGCGGGTGGTCCTGAGCAGCGAGTTCCTCGCCGACGCCGAGCCCGAGGCGATCTCCCGGATCGT
>DASXWX010000134.1:0-8271 GCA_036503395.1 Candidatus Limnocylindrales bacterium | reverse complement strand
GGCCGCGTCCTCGTCGTCACGATCGGAGCGTGCACGGGAGCGGTCCTCGTCGTCGGGCGGGAGATGGCGGATACCGGTGCGCGATTCGCGACAGGTAGAGCAGTTGAACGTCCGCGTGACCGGCTCGGGCAGACCGTCCGGCTCGCTCGGCGCCTGCTCCCAGATGAGCTCCTCGAGCGTCACGAGCCGCTCGCACGTCGGGCAGCGGGTCGTCCAGCGCTCGGCGATCCAGGCCCGGACGCTCGATTCGCCGCGGGGCGCCGTGCCCACGGCCGCGAATGCCGCATCGAGGTGTCGGAGGTCCGGCGGCCGAAGGACGAGCTCGGCCAGAAGGCGGGCGAGCGGGCTCGACTCGATCGAGAGGGCCCGGCGCCGCCGGTCGATCGCGGCCCGCGCCACCCAGCCGCCGCGACCGTGGAGATCGACGACGACGTCGCCCGGTGCCGTCAGCGCCTCGATCCGGCCGGCGACGAACCCGGCCGGCGGCGCTGGCGCGAGCCGCTCGAAGACCGGCAGCACGGGTCCCGAGTCCGACATTCGGACGTCCGGGCCAACGCCTGCCACGGTCGCGATTCTGCCAGAGGGCCGACCGCCGGTTTCGCACTCCGCGCGAGTACGATCCCCGAAATGTCGGACCTGCTCGAACCCGTGACGGCCACTGCGCCTGGCGCGGACGGCGGCCGGCTCTGGCGGTCCGTGGCGGAGGTCGTCGGGGCGGCCGTGGTCGGCGGCGAGGAGGCCCTCCGCCTCGTTCTCGTTGCGCTGCTCGCCGACGGACACGTCCTGCTCGAGGACGTCCCCGGAACGGGCAAGACGCTCCTCGCGCGAGCCGTCGCGCGGGCGCTCGACCTCGCGACGGCCCGGATCCAGGGCACCCCAGACCTCCTGCCGTCTGACGTGACCGGCGGGTCCGTGCTCGACGGCGGCAGCCTTCGGTTCGTCGCGGGACCCGTCTTCACGAACGTCCTCCTCGTCGACGAGATCAACCGGGCGACGCCGCGGACGCAGTCGGCACTCCTCGAGGCGATGCAGGAGCGCCAGGTGACGATCGAAGGGGCGAGCCGTCCGCTGCCCGACCCGTTCGTCGTCCTTGCGACCCAGAACCCGGTCGAGTTCGAGGGCACGTTCTCGCTGCCCGAGGCGCAGCTCGATCGCTTCCTCGTCAGGGCACGGCTGGGCTATCCGGGCGCCGAGGACGAGGCGCGCATCGCCCGCCGCTACCGAACGGCCGCCGAGCCGCTGGACGCCGTCCGGCCCGTGACCGACGCTCCGACGGTCCTCGCCCTCCGCGAACGGGTCCGCGGGATCCGGGTCGCCCCCGAGGTCGAGGCGTACCTCGTCTCGCTGGTCGCGGCGACACGCAGCCATCCTCAGCTCCAGCTCGGGGCGAGCCCGCGGGCGTCGGTGGCGCTCTACCGCGCGGCCCAGGCGACCGCGTTCCTCGAGGGCCGCGACTTCGTCCTGCCCGACGACGTTCGAGCGATCGCGCCGTCCGTGCTGCCGCATCGGCTGGTCGTCGACCTCGACGAGGGCATCCGGGGCGTGACGGCGGAGGAGATCCTGACCGGGATCCTCGGAACAGTGCCGGCGCCCCCGGTCCGTGACGACGGTGACGGCTGAGCCGGCGACCGCGGGCCGTGGCCGGGGGATCAGCGGCCAGGGCGCGGCCGGGATCGTGCTCATCGCCGTCGGCAGCCTCGCCACGAGCCCCCTCGTCGTGGTCCTCGGCGTCGCGGCCGTCCTGTTCGACGTCGTCCGGGCCGGCTGGGCGGGCCGCGCGCTCGATCGGGTGACGTACCGGCGCCGACTCGCGCCGAGCCGGCTGGTGGCCGGCGACGAGGTCCCCTTCGCGATCGAGGTCTGGAACGCCCAGCGGCTGCCGCTGCCCTGGGTCCGGGCGGACGACCGGATGTCCGCGGCGGCCGAGCTTCGCGAGCGGGAGCTGACGCTGGTCGAGGACTTCGGCCTCGCGCTTCGGAACGCGTGGACGCTCGCACCGCATGAACGGGTGACGCGGCACTTCACGCTCCGGGCCCTGCGCCGCGGCATCCTCGAGCTGGGGCCGGTGCGGCTCGAGGCCGGCGACCTGTTCGCCCGATCGGCGGACGTCCGTCTCGAGCAGCGTGTCGAGCGGCGGCTCGTCCGGCCGCCCGTTGTCCCGGTCCGGATCGCCGACACCGGCGATCCCTGGGGTCTCGCCCATCGCGCGCGGCGGGGCCTCCTCGAGCATCCGACGAGCTACGCCGGCGTCCGCGAGTACAGTCCCGGCGACCCCGTGCGGCGGATTCACGCCCGAACGAGCGCCCGGATCGGCCGACCGGTCGTGAAGCGGTTCGATCCCGCGCGGGAGCGCGAGGTCCTGCTGGTGCTCGATATTCAGACGGTCGAGGGGCCGGTCTGGCGCGTCGCGTTCGAGGAGGATCGGGCCGAGGAGCTGTGCGTGGCCGCGGCGTCGATCGCCGCTCGCCTCGTCGACGATGGCGCCTCGGTGGGTCTCGCGGTCGCCGCGCACGCCGCGTCGCTCCGCCGGATCGCCTTCCTGCCGCCGTCCGAGGCGCCGGACCAGATCGGACGCATCCTCGACACGCTCGCACGCCTCAGCCCGTTCCCCTCGGCCAGCTTCGAGCAGCTCGCCGCGAACGCATCGCGATACCTCCGGCCGGGTGTCCCGATCGCGGTCCTGACGGCGCGGGATCCGCAGCGGCTGGCGCCGTCGCTTCGGCGCCTCGACCGGCGAGGTTTTCGGGCCAGCGTTCTCACCCTCGGCCCGATCGCCGAGGGTGGCCGCTCCGGGCTGCGCCGGATGGGGATCGCGTCGCGGTCCCTCAGCGTCGATGGCGGCTGGCGGTCCCCCGAGCGGGTGGTCGTCGCATGAGTGCGGTCCTGGCGGCGGGCGGGACCGGCTCGACATCGCCCCGGCTCGGCCGCGCCCTTCTCGGGCTCCTGCCGGCCGTGCTCGCGGCTCTCGCCGAGGGCGCCTGGGTCGCCGTCGTCGCCGCGCTCGTCGCTGCGGCCGCGCACGAGACCGCTCCGTTCGTCGTGCCGGCGGCGGCGGTGGCCGCGCTCGCCGGGTTCGCGGCGGCCCGCAACCTCGGCCGGCGACCGGACTGGCCGGCGCTCGCCATGTGGCTCACGTTCGGTGCCGCGGCCGTCGGGTGGATTGCCGACGGAAGCCCGGTGACGCCGCTCGCCCGTTTGGATCTGCCGGCCGCGCTCGGGAGTCACGCCGCGGGCTGGTTCGGCGGTCTCGCCTTCCTGCGAGGATCCGCCCACGCCCGGACCGCAACGTCCGAGGGCGCGATGGAGACGCTCCTTCGGATCGCCCTGCCGGCGCTGGCCCTGCCAATCCTCGCCGGCGGTGTCGTCGCCGAACCCTGGCGCTCGCGCTTCCTCGACGACGCCCGCCCGGCCGTCGTGCTGTTCCTGGGCTCGGCCACGATCGGCGTCGGCGTGGCCCGGCTCGCCGCGTTCCGCGGCAGCGGCGGGTTCGACTGGCGGGGCAACCGAGCCTGGCTGGGGCTCATCTTTCTTCTCGTGGCAGCGGTGTCGCTGCTCGCCCTGCCGATCGCGACAGTCGTCGGCCCGCTCGTCCAGGCGCTGGTCTCGGTGCTGGCGCTGCCGGTGCTCGTGCTCGGCACGATCGCCGGCTTCGGTCAGGTCCGCCGCTGGATCGTGCTCGCCTACGCGATCTTCTGGTTTGCCTTCATCGGGATCATCAGCCTCGTCAACAACACGCCGACGCCCGAGACCGGCGAGACGCCGGCCGGCACGGTCGGCCCCGACACCGCCGCGAACTCGGACACGCTCTTCGCGGTGCTCGGGGTCGGCGTGCTCGTCCTCATCGCGCTCGGGATCGTGGTACTCGCCCGGCTCTGGTCACGGGACGTCCTGGCTCGCAGCGGCGACGATGTCCCGGAGGAGCGGTGGATCGACACCTCGGAGCCGGCCCGTCCGGCGACGTCACGAGCGTCACGCCGTCGGCTGCGGGAGCGTGGGCCCACGACAGCCGCCGAGGCCTACCTCGCAGCGCTCTCGGCGCTCGACCGAACGGCGGCGACGCGCCGCTCGGCGGACGAATCACCCAGCCGACACGCCGCCCGCCTGCGTGCCAGCCGCCGGGGAGCGGCCCGGGCGATCGCCGGCGAGGCGGCCCCACCGTTCGTGCCGCAGCTCGCGCTCGACCTCCTGGCCGCGGACTACGAGCTGAGCGTCTTCGGCGGCGTCGCACTCACGCCGAGGGAGCATCGGCGCGCGATCGACCGGTGGCGCCGGATCCGCGAGGCCGGCTGAGCAGGTTGGCGCGGCGTGGGCCAACAGGGCGTCCCGGCGGTTGTTACCGGCCATGCGCCCTGCATGGCGCCGTTATCCCTCGCCGTCGGCAGGAAATGACCATGCAGCGGTCGTCCGCGCGCGCAAGGCGCGGACAAGCAGCCGGCTACTGCTCCTCGAGCTCGTCGGTCTCCTCGACGAATGCCTCGTCGGTCGTGTCCTCGGGCGGGAGGACGCGAGCGAGGTCCTCGATCTCCTCGTCCTCGTCGTCCTCCTCGAGATCCTCCTCGAGCTCCATCTCCTCGCGGATGAGCGTGCCCTTCGTATAGGGCCGGAGGTCGGTCGACTTGGCCGCTGTCGGGAAGCTGACCTTGCCGTAGTTGCGGGGGTCCTGGAAGACCTCACGGATGATCAGGCGGACATCCTGGGCCCCGAGCGACGTGACGCCTGCGGCGTACTTGTTGCCGTCGGCAATCAGCTTGAGCAGCCGGGCGGCGACGCGCGGCTCGACGATCCCGATCCGGATGCCGTTGCTGATAGCGACGAGGCGGCCACCCTCCGGCGTCAGCTCGACGGCATCGCCGGGGTTCACCTGGGCGAGCTTGGCGGCGGTTGCGAGATTGGTCAACGCCGCGAAGCCCGTCTTGCCGGTCTCCTCCACGAAGATCCCCACCGCCGCTTTGGCGCCCTCGTTCGCGGGGACCGTCTTCTCGCCCGCATCGGCGAGGAGGAGCCGAAGCCGCTGGATGTTCCGCTCGGCGATCCGGTTCGTGGGATCGAGCGCGAGTGCGGTCTCGTAATGCTCCCGCGCGGCGGCGAGCTCACCCTGCTCCCACAGCGACTTGGCGAGGCGGTTCTCCGCCTCGGCGTCGGGGCCGAGCTCGAGGATCTTCTGGTTCGTCTCGACCGCCTCGGCCCAATTCGCCTGGGCGGCAGCGGTGTTCGCCTGTTCGGCGAGCTGGCGCTTCATGCGAGTGGCGTTGACGGGAGCCTGGGCGTTGGATTCGACGTCGGGAAAGGTCACTGGCTGAGTCCTCGCTGCGCCGGCCCGGCGCGGCTGCATACCTGCTCGGATCGAGCGGATTGGGGGCCGAGGATGTATAGCTCCCGCTCGCGCGATCCGTCCACGCGTGCGGGCGTCGGCTGATCGCGATCAGGCGACGCGGAGGTTCAGCAGAGCGACGGCGACGCCGAGGATCGCGAGAAGCCCCAGCTCCCAGGCCCAGCGGGGACTGCGCCGCCGTGCGACGGTCGAACCGGTGACGGCGTCCCACAGGAAGAAGACGAGGGCGAGGAGCGCCGGCCCGAGGAGGAACGGGATCGCGAGGGCTCGGAGGGCGCCGGCCGACAGAGCGACGAACGCACCCGACGAAAGACCGGCGAGGGTGGCGTTCCGCGCCGTCGCCGCGCGAAGTCTCGCCAGTCGGACCCCGAGCGCGGCCGCGACGAGACCATCGGCGATGGCCAGGATCACCAGCCGATCGACGGGGATCGGCGAGTCGCCCGACCGGGCGAGGCCGCCCTCGACGAGCGTGCCCACGCCAACGAACGCGACGAACGCCGCGGCCACCGACAGGGCGAGGACCATCGCGACGTCCTCGTCGCTCGGTGCGCGCGCGCCGAGGACGAGCCGCCGTTCGAGCCCCACCGACCAGGCCACGAGCAGACCGATCACCGCGAGCGCGAGGAGCAGCTCCATCCCGGGCGCCACCGCGTGGATCGCGAGCCCGCCGGCCGCGGCGATGGCGGCGGGCACGACGCCGGCAGCGGGGCCGACGCGAGATTGCACGCGCGAGCCGGGCGCCACAGCGACGATCCCGAGCGCGCCGACGAAGGCGGACGCGGCGATGAGCCCCGCCACGAGCCACGCTCCGGGCGGCCCCGTCAGGCGGGCTGCCGCGGTCGCAGCAACCACGAGAAGCGCGAGCTGCCGATCGGCAGTGCCAACCGAGACCGACGGCAGCGAGAGGTCGCGGGCGAGCGGTCGAAGCGCGCCGGCCGACCTCGGTCGCGGCCGCGCCTCGCGATCCGCGTCGACTCCGCTCGGTCGCGTGTCGGGCGGCATCGCCCCGGGCCCGACGACCGTCATGCGGCCACCCGCTCGACCTTCGCCGCGACCCAGGCCAGCAGCTGGTCTCGCGGTCGGGCGTTGAGGACGTCCTTCGCCTCGACCCACGCCCGCCGCGCCTGGTCCACGCCCCAGCGGACGTCGTCGAGCTCGCCGGTCGCGTGGGCGTCCGAATCGATCGAGACGAGGCAGCCGACCTCGATCGCCCGGCGAGCGCGTTCGACGGAGAGGTCGAGCCGATGCGGCGAGCCGTTCATCTCGAGCACCGTGCCGGTTCGGGCGGCCTCGGCGTAGACGACCTCCCATTCGAGGTCGAGGTCGTCGCGGTCCTGGATCATCCGGCCGTCCGGATGGGCGATGACGTCGACGTGCGGGCTGTTGATGGCCGTCAGGACCCGCTCGGTGAGCTGGGCTCGCGGCTGGCGCCGACCGACGTGGAGCGAGGCGACGACGAGGTCGAACCGGGCCAGGACGTCGTCGGACAGGTCGAGCCGGCCGTCGGCCCGGATCTCGAGCTCGCAGCCGTGGAGGAGCCGGAACCCGTTCGGGCTTGCGCCGTCCGGCAGCCCGCCGGTCATCTCCTCGCGCGCGAACCGCTCGTTGAGAGCGTTGACGATTGCCCGCTGAGCCCGGAAGCGCTCGGGGTCGAGGCCCTTCGCGATGGCGAGGCTGACGGTGTGGTCGGTCAGGACCTGGTATTCGCGGCCCATCCGTCGGGCCGCCTCGGCCATCGTCTCGATCGAGTGGATCCCGTCGCTCCACTCGCTGTGGCTGTGAAGGTCGCCCCGCAGGTCGGCCTTCGTCACGAGGTTGGGCAGCCGACGCGCGAGCGCGGCCTCGATCTCACCGCGGTCCTCGCGCAGCTCCGGCGGGATCCAGGGGAGGTCGAGGAACGCGTAGGCCTCCTCCTCGGTCGGGAACGTGCGGAGCTCCGCGGCGTGGCCCGTCAGCGGCTCGCCGTCCTCGCCGATCCGGAGGTAGCCCTTCTCGGACAGGCTCCAGCCGCGATCGCGCGCCATCGCCCTCAGGCGGACGTTGTGGGCCGCGGACCCCGTGAAGTGAATGAGGTAGGTGCCGGCCTCGCCGGGCGGCATCAACATGAGGTCAACCTGGGGCCCGCGGAGGAGCTGGACGGCCGCCTTGTGGCCGCCCGCGTTGAGGACCCGATCGACCGCCCCGAGCGAGGTGAAGGCCTCGATCGTCCCCCGCCGGTCGCTCGTCTCGACGAGCAGGTCGAGGTCCCCGATCGTCTCGCGTCGGCGACGGAACGAACCGGCCGGTTGGACGAGCATGACGCCGGGCGCACGAGCGAGGGACTCGATGAGCTGGTCGATCAGCGCGGTCGCGCGATGAATGAGGAGCCGGCGGGGCCGCGTCTCGAGGGCGGCGATTCCGTCGAGGACGGCCCGCTCGGTCCGCTCGGACAACCCCTTGATCGTCCGGAGGTGGCCGGCCTCTGCGGCGCGCCGGAGGTCGTCCACGGATTCGACACCCAGCTGCTCGTAGACCAGCTTCACCGTCTTCGGCCCGACGCCCGGGACCTCGAGCAGCCCGACGAGCGTCGGCGGGAACTCGCCACGCAGCCGGTCGTAGTAGGGCATGCGGCCGGTGGTGGCCAGCTCGGCGATCTTGTCGGCGATCGCGGCGCCGACGCCCTGGAGCTTCGGGCGGTCGCCGATCGCGTAGGCCGAGGCGACGTCGAACGGCGCATGCGCGATCGCGTCCGCCGCGCGGTGGTACGCGACGGTCTTGAAGACGAGCTCGCCCTTCACCTCGAGCATGTCGCCAATCTCGTGGAAGATCCGGGCCAGCCGCCCGTTCGTCAGCGGCTCATCCTCTTCAGCGCCGCTCGCGTCCCCAGCCGCGGCCGGTGACAGCGCGTCGTCCGTGTTCTCGTCCACGGCCGTCTCCTCGTCCACGGGCGGATGGTAACG
>DASXWX010000133.1:0-2343 GCA_036503395.1 Candidatus Limnocylindrales bacterium | reverse complement strand
GAACCTCGCCGCCGGTCGGGAGGAGGAGCGTCGTGAGGATCTTGATGAGCGTGGTCTTGCCGGCGCCGTTCGGACCGAGCAGGCCGAAGAACTCGCCCGGCTCGACCGCGAGGTCGATTCCGTCGAGGGCGACGACGTTCTTCGGCTTGGCGCTGTAGACGCGTCGGAGGGCGCGCGTCTCGATCGCGAGCGCGCTTCAACGTTCGATTGAGGCCATGCTCGACGCGCGAGATCGTCGACTGGCTCAACCGGGCCCCGTGAGCGAGCTCGCGCTGGGACACCCCGAGCCGGTGCCGCGACTCGCGCACCGCGGCTCCCACCAGGTGAAGGACGCCATCGCCCCAGACGGGCTTCGTCTCGTAGAACACCGGCAGACACTGACACCGAGCACTTCCCTCGGCGTCGACCGACGCGTACCGCGGGCGTATCGCGTCGAGTCGCTCATGCTGCGCAAGGCATCGGTGGACACGTGTCGGACTCGGTCCGCGTGCCCATGCTGCGCAAGACATCGGTGGGCGAGGCCCGGTTTCCAGGCGCCGAGCGGTTCGCGCCTACTGAACCCTGAGGACCGTCTTCGCCTCGGACCAGTGACGCTCGAGGCCGTAGTAGTCGCGCTCGGGTGGCGTAAAGACGTGGACGACGACGCCGCCGAAGTCGAGCAGGATCCAGTGCGACGCGGGCGTTCCCTCGTGTCCGATCGGGCGGACGCCCTCTGATCGCAGGGTCTCGACGATGGCGTCCGCGATCGCGCCGAGCTGGCGCTCGGAACCACCGGAGCAGATCACGAAGTAGTCGGCGACGGTCGTGAGCTCGCGCAGGTCGAGCAGTACGACGTCGGCGGCCTTTCGGTCTGCGGCCACGTCGGCGATGCGGCGGGCGACCTCGAGCGGCGGCTGCTCGGCGGGCGGCGGCGGGCTGGTCCGGGCGGGAAGGCCGGGCGGGATCGGTCGCTCGGCCGGCTGATCGGGGCTGTCGGTCACGGATTCCTCGGCTGCGTGGCGCGGGAAGGCGACGCGTCGGTCTGGTACAGGCGATGGTGCTCGATGTAGGCGGCGACTGCCCGCGGGACGAGGTACCTGATCGAACGGCCGGCGGCGGCTCGCTCCCGGATCTGCGACGCCGAGACGTCGATTGCCGGGCCGTCGAGCCAGCGGACCCTCGACGCCGCGCCCGGAAGCTGCTCGTCGAGCCAGCCTCGGTCGAGCGGCGGGCGGCCGGCACGCGGAACCACCGCGAGACAGGCGAGCTCGAGGATCCGATCCGGGCGGCGCCACGACGGGAACCCGGCAAGCGCCTCGGTCGAGAGGATGAACCAGCGCTCGGCGCCACCCAGCGCCCGATCGGTGGCGAGCGCCTCGAGCGTGTCGACCGTGTACGACGGTCCGCTCCGGTCGAGCTCGAGCCGCGAGACCGCGAACGCGGCGTTGTCCGCGATGGCCGCCTCGAGCATCGCGACGCGGTGTTCCGGCCGACTCACCCGGGTCCCGCTCTTGTGGGGCGGTCGGGCCGCCGGCACGAAGAGGACGCGGCTCAGCCCGAGCGCCTCGCGCGCCTCGTCGGCGATCGCGAGGTGGCCCCAGTGGACCGGGTCGAAGGTGCCGCCGAGGATCCCGATCGGGCCGGTCATGCCTCCCACGCCTCGGGCTCCCACTCGAGCTCGATGCCACCGATATGGACGGTGTCGCCGGGCGTCACGCCCCGACGACGCAGCTCGGCGTCGATGCCCAGACGGTCGAGGTCGCGCTGGAAGCGCGCCGCGGACTCATCGTTGTCGAAGTTCGTCTGGGCCGCCGACCGCTCGATCCGACGTCCGCGAACCCGGAACGTTCCGTCGCTGAGCCGGTCGACCGTGAAGGACTCGCCCACGGACTCGAGCCTGTGGACGACGACGCCGGCGGGCTCGGGCGGCGCCCCGAGCTCCTCGGCGGCCGGGAGCAGCTCCGCCAGGGCCGCCCGGACGCGGTCGATCCCTTCGCCCGTCGCCGCGCTCGCAGCGACCACGGCCGTGCCTCGAGCGTGCGCATCGCGGAACGCCGGCCAGCTCCCGCGCGCACCCGGCAGGTCGAGCTTGTTGAACACCACGAGAAGCGGGCGTTCGAGGAGCCGCGGATCGTGCGCCTCGAGCTCGTCACGGATCACCGCCTCGTCGCGCCCGGGTTCGGCCGCCGCGCCGTCGACGACGTGAACGAGCACACGCGTCCGTTCGACGTGCCGCAGGAACGCGTGGCCGAGGCCCGCGCCCGACGAGGCGCCCTCGATGAGCCCGGGGACATCGGCGATCGTGGCCCGTCGCTCGTCGTCGGGGCCGAGGTCCATGATCCCGAGGTTCGGCTCGAGCGTGGT
>DASXWX010000132.1:0-2822 GCA_036503395.1 Candidatus Limnocylindrales bacterium | reverse complement strand
GCGTGCACCGGCGGCGCTCCCAGCCCATCCGCGGCTCCATCGAGCGCGGCGCCTGCGGCGTCGTCCGCGGCTCCATCCACCGCCGCCAGCCCGTCGGCGGCCACGTCGCCGTCCGCCGCCGCGTCGGCCGAGCCGATCTCGGGCGGGCTGCTCGACAAGGTCCTCAAGGCCGGCACGCTGACGGTCTCGACCGACCCGAACTACAAGCCCCAGTCGTTCCTCAAGCCCGACGGAAGCTACGAGGGCTTCGACATCGACGTCGCCACCGAGGTCGCGAAGCGCCTGGGCGTCCAGGTGAAGTTCGTCACCCCCGACTGGGACACGATCACGGCCGGCTCCTGGGGCGGCCGCTGGGACATCAGCGTCGGCTCGATGACGATCACGGCCGACCGCCAGAAGGTCCTCGACTTCAGCCCGCCCTACTACTACACGCCGGCCCAGATGGCGGCCTCGAAGGCGTCCGGGATCAGCACCCTCGACGGGCTCGCCGGCAAGACGATCTGCGCCGGGAAGTCGACGACCTACCTCGACTGGCTGAACGGCAAGAAGCTCGACTTCGGGACGCTTTCGCCGACGACCACGCCGCCGGCCGGAATCAAGACGGTCTCGCTCAAGACCGACCAGGACTGCCCGCAGGCCTGGGCGGCCCGACGGAACGATTTCGAGGGTTGGCTGAGCTCGGCTCCGACCGTGCAGTCGGCGATCGACGACGGCCTGCCGGTCGTCAAGGTCGGCGACCCGGTCTACGCCGAGCCGCTCGCGGTCGCCGTCGACAAGAGCGGGCCGACCGACACCGACTTCGTGCAGCGCCTCGGCGACATCGTCACGGGCATGCACGACGACGGGACGCTGACCCAGCTGTCGATGAAGTGGTACAAGCTGGATCTGACCCAGGCACCCGCGGGCTGACCGCCGCGCCTGCCGCCGCCTGTTGCGACCGGACGCCGCAAGCGTCCGGTCGCGTTCGTACGGGGAGGGGCCGATGAGCTGGGGCAGCACGGCGGCACAGCAGTCGCCGCTCGATCAGGTGCGGATGCAGCAGCCGGGCGCGATCGTCGAGCAGATCGCCGCCGCCCGCCGGCGGGCCAACCTTCGGTTCCGGCTGATCTTCGCGCTCACCTGGATCGTCGTCATCGGCGGCCTCGTGCTCGCCGTCGGCTCGACCGGGACCGTCAACCTCGAGATCGTCAACGACTGGGCGCCGTACATCCTCGGCGGCGTCCCGATGACGATCTTCGTCGCGATCGTCTCGATCGTCCTGGCCGTCTTCTTCGCGATCCTGGGCGCGCTCGGCCGCCTGTCGCGGATCGCCCCGATCTACGCGCTCGCGACGCTCTACGTCTCGCTGGTCCGCGGCACGCCGCTGATCGTCCAGATCATCATCGTCTACCTCGGCCTGCCGCAGCTCGGGATCGTCCTCGACCCACTGGCCGGCGGCATCCTCGCGCTGTCGTTCAACTACGGCGCCTACATGACCGAGATCTTCCGGGCCGGGATCCAGGCAGTGCCCCGCGGCCAGATCGAGGCCGCCCAGTCGCTCGCGATGCCGCCGTCGCTGACGATGCGCCGGGTCGTCCTGCCCCAGGCGATCCGGATCGTCATTCCGGCGATCGGCAACGAGTTCATCTCGATGATCAAGGACAGCGCCCTCGTCTCCTATGTCACGATCCAGGAGCTGTTCTGGCGGGCCGAGACCGTCGGCACGACCTACTTCCAGATGTTCACGACGCTCCTGATCGCGGCGGGCGTCTACTGGGCCATGACGATCGTGTTCAGCTTCTTCCAGGAGCGTCTGGAGCAGCGGATGCGCCAGAGCGAGGTGCGGCTGTGACGGTCGAGGAGCTCCCGGCACGCCTCGACGACCTTCGCGACCCGTTCGCGGCGCCTGGAGCGCTCACGCCGGCCGGCGCCGAGCCGGTCGTTCGCGTGCTCGGCCTCGAGAAGTACTTCGGGTCGAACCACGTCCTGCGCGGCTGCACGCTCGAGGTCTACCCGTCCGAGACGGTCTGCCTCATCGGCCGGTCCGGATCGGGCAAGTCGACGCTCCTTCGCTGCATCAACTTCCTCGAGGAGCCGACGGTCGGGGCGATCGAGGTCGACGGCCGGCGGGTCGAGGCGGACCCGCTCCACGCCCGGAGCCGGCGCCACCTCGAGCAGATCCGGCAGATCCGCCTCAACGCCCAGATGGTGTTCCAGGACTTCAACGTCTTTCCGCACATGCGCGTGATCGACAACCTCATCGAGGCGCCGATGCGGGTGAAGGGCATCCGCCGCGAGCAGGCGGTCGCGACCGCCGAGAAGTACCTCGAGAAGGTGGGTCTGTCCGACAAGCGCGACGAGTACCCGGCCCGCCTGTCGGGAGGCCAGAAGCAGCGCGTCGCGATCGCGCGGGCGCTATCGATGGAGCCGAAGGTGCTCCTTTTCGACGAGCCGACCTCGGCCCTCGACCCGACGCTCGTCGGCGAGGTCCTGGCGGTCATGGAGGAGCTTGCCCACGAGGGCGCGACGATGATCGTCGTGACCCACGAGATGGCCTTCGCCCGCGAGGCCGCGGACCGCGTCTACTTCATCGAGGAGGGCCGGTTCGTCGAGGTCGGGCCGCCCGACGAGTGCATCGATGCGCCGCGTGACGAGCGGACGAAGCGTTTCCTCGCCCGGTTCACTGCGACCTCGGGAGTGCCGGCGTAGCCGCCGAACGGCTCGATCGGCGGGCCCTCAACCGCGCCCTGCTCGCCCGCCAGGACCTGCTCACGCCGGTTGTCCGTGCGCCGCTCGACGAGGTCGAGCACCTGGTCGGGATGCAGGCCCAGTCCCCGGGCGCG
>DASXWX010000131.1:0-3506 GCA_036503395.1 Candidatus Limnocylindrales bacterium | reverse complement strand
TCGGACCTATCGCCCGACGATCAGCCCCGCGGGGCCGGGAGGGCCGAGGCCCGGTGTTACGATCCCCGCCGATGCTCGACCACGAAGAGAAGTTCCTGTTCAAGGAGGAGATCCTCCATCTCGCGAACTCGATGGCCGAGCCGGGCGCGCTCGACAACGTCGAGGACCTCCTGACCGACGTCATTACCAGCCCGCGCTTCGATTCCGAGGTCTTCACGCTCGAACGAAGCCTCCAGGTGATGCTCGGGACGCGGGCGGGGACCACCCTGGTCGGGCTGCTGACCGTCTCGCCGGAGGTCTTCGACGAGGTCGCCGAGGTCCGGATCCCGAGCGAGGTCCACGAACGGCTGACGGCGTGGCGCGCGCGCTTCGGGCTTGCGATCGACAACGCCCTCAACTTTCTCAACAACCCCGACGGGATCCAGGGCCACAACTTCGCGACCCAGGTGGCCCACGTCGAGGAACGGCGCGTGCTCCAGGGCCGGCTGACGATGGTCCGCTACAACAACGAGCCAGAGTTCTTCGTCGCCGACGCCTCGGTCTTCCTCGGGCTCGTGGCCGACGTCATGGAACGCCTCGGGCCATACCTCGAGCCGGACTCGGTCGAGGGCGAGACGCTCACCCGCCTCCGCGACGCGGTCAACCTCATCGAGCGGAAGACGACCGTTCGGAGTTGACGCCGTGACCGGCGCGTAGGCCATGCGTCAGCTCTACCTGGCCGCGACAGGGCAGAACCGGGGCAAGACCACGGCGGCGCTCGGCCTGCTCAACCTCTTCGTGCAGGAGCAGCTCCGAACCGGGTTCATGAAGCCGGTGGGGCAGCGGACCGTGCTCGAGGAGGGGATCCCGGCCGACGAGGATGCCGTGCTCATGCGCGCGGTCTTCGACCTCCACGAGCGGCTCGAGGACATGAGCCCGGTCCACATCCCGCGCGGCTTCACCAAGGCCTACATCGCGGGGGACGTGGTTGAGGACCTACCCGAGAAGATCCGCCGGGCCCATGCGACGTTCACCGACAACCACGAGGTCCTGCTGATCGAGGGCACCGGCCACGCCGGCGTGGGCGCGGTCGTCGGGCTGTCGAACGCGGTCGTCGCGCGGCTCCTCGGCGCGCCCGCGGTCATCGTGTCCGAGGGGGGCGTCGGCCGGCCGATCGACGAGATCGTCCTCAACGCCTCGCTCTTCGCGGCGAACGGCGTCCCGGTGGCCGGCGCGATCGTCAACAAGGTCGACCTCGACGCGCAGCCGTCGTTGCCGGGCGTCCTCGAACGCGGGCTGGTCAGGCACGGCATCCCGCTGCTCGGCGTGCTCCCGTACCGGCCGATCCTGTCGAACCCGACGCTCGCGATGATCGCCGAGGGCCTCGGCGCCGAGACGCTCCACGACGGCCCCGATCTCGATCTGGTGATCGACGACGTGACGATCGGCGCGATGGAGCCCGGGCACATGCTCGAGCGCGTCGGGCCGCGAACCCTCGTCATCGTCCCGGGCGACCGCGAGGACATCCTGCTCGCGCTGACCGCAGCAAATCTCGCCAACCCCTCGGGCGACGGGCGGGACGCCGAGCGACTGCGGGCGGCGGCCGCGGCGGGGATCGTCCTGACCAGTGGCTACACGCCCCGGAGGACGGTGATCGAGGCGATCCGCGCGGCGAACCTCTTCTGCGCCGTCACGGGCGACGACACCTACGCGGTCGCGTCCGAGGTCCACGACCTCCTGGTCAAGACCCACCCCGCGGACACCGAGAAGATCGCCCTCATCAAGCGGCTCGTCGCCGAGTTCCTCGACGTCGAGCGGATCCTCGAGGTCGCCACGCCCGCGGCGGTGTGAGCCGAGCGACCGATGCGGACGCTTTCAGGCGCCGACGTCGTCGAGGAACTCCTCGACCAGCCGAACGAACCGCTCGGGATGCTCCATCGACGGCATGTGGGCGACGTCCGGCCAGACCTCGAGACGGACGTTCGGGATCTCCGCCGCGAGGCGTCGGGCCGTCGCTCGCGCTCCGGACGTGTCGAGCTCGCCGACGAGGGCGAGGGCCGGCGTGCGGACGTCGCGGAGCCGGCCGGTCGCCCGGGGTTCGAGGGGCGTCATCCCCGATAGGTCGTCGTCGGCGTGCCGGCGGTAGACCTCGCGATCCATCTCAGCCACCTGGCGCCGGACGTCCGGTATCCGGTCCGGTCCGCGGCCCAGGCCGTCGACCCAGATCCGCATCTCCAGCTCGACGAGCGCGTCCCAGTCGCGCGCCTCCTCGAGCCGCTCCGACTCGGCGAATGCGGGTTCCTCGTCGGGCGTGCTGCCGCCGTCGAACCCGGAGATCCCGCCCGCGACCGAGACGACGGCACTGACGCGATCGGGGAACGCGAGCGCGGTGTCGAGGGCGATCGTCCCGCCGCCTGACGCGCCGACGACCGCGGCGCGTTCGATGTCCAGATGGTCGAGGAGAGCGACGAGGTCGGCCCGGTTCGAGTACGGCACTGCCGCCGTCGCGATCGTCTCGCCGAAGCCGCGAGCGTCGTAGCGGACGACGCGCCGCCGACGGGCGAGCGCCGGAACCACGGGATCCCACATCCGTCGGTCCGCGATCCACGCGTGGAGGAGCACGATCGCCGAGCCCTCGCCGGCGACGTCGTAGGCGAGCCGCGCGCCCGGGAGCTCCAGCGACTCCGTCATTCGATCGGCTCGTTATCGATGAGCCGGGTGGCGCCGAAGCGGACCGCGAGCGAGAGGAGCGCCGGGGGCTCGACGGCGTCGAGCTCGCGCAGCGTCCGGCCGTCGGCCACCGACACGTAGTCGGCGTCGGCCAGCGGCTCCGATGTCAGCGCGTCGCGCATGATGCGGCGCAATCGTTCCGCGGAGCGTTCGCCGCCCTGGTAGGCGTCGCACGCGGCCACCAGCGCGCGGCGCAGGACCGGCGCCGCGGCACGTTCGTCGGCGGACAGGTGGACGTTGCGCGACGAGACCGCCAGGCCGTCGGGCTCGCGGACGGTCGGGCAGGCGACGACCTCGGTCCCGATCGCCAGGTCCCGCGCCATCCGGCGGATCACCATCACCTGTTGCGCGTCCTTCTGGCCAAAATAGGCCCGCTCCGCACCGACGAGCGAGAACAGGATCGCCACGACCGTCGCGACGCCGTCGAAGTGACCCGGCCGCGCCGCGCCTTCGAGCGGCTCGGCGATCGCGCCGACCCGAACGGTCGTGTCGAAGCCCGGCGGGTAGACCTCCGCGACCGGCGGCACCCAGACGAGGTCGACGACCTCCTCTTCGCAGATCGCGAGGTCCCGGGCCTCGTTGCGGGGGTACTGCTCGAAGTCGGCCGCCTCGTTGAACTGACGGGGGTTGACGAAGATCGTCGCGACCGTCGTCCGGCTCTCAGTGCGTGCCCGCCGCATGAGCGAGCGGTGGCCCTCGTGGAGCCAGCCCATCGTCGGCACGAGGCCGATCGGTCGTGGAGCCGCGGCGAGCGCCTCTCGCAGCTCGGCCCGGGTGCGGAGGACGCGCGTGGCAGT
>DASXWX010000130.1:0-3282 GCA_036503395.1 Candidatus Limnocylindrales bacterium | reverse complement strand
GCGTCGCCGTCGACGATCGCGGTGTACGGCCCGACGTGCGCCTCGAACTCCGCGATCCGAAGCCCGTCGACGAGGACGTGGTCGTGCTCGCCGATCCGGGCGATCGCCCGTCGCATCGCGAGATGGGTCGCGTGGTAGATGTTCATCCGGTCGATCTCGGCGACCGAAGCGGCGCCGACACCCACAGCCAGCGCCCGGCGCCGGATGACCGGGGCAAGCCGTTCGCGCTGCGACGCCGACAGCGTCTTGGAGTCACGGACGCCCTGGATGAGTCGGCAGTAGGGCCTCATGATCACCGCCGCCGCCACGACGGCGCCGCAGGTGGGGGCGACGCCGACCTCGTCGACCCCGACGACGCGCGACAGGCCGTCGCGCCAGAGCCGTCGTTCGGGACGAGTCGTGGGGTTGACCGGCATCAGGTCAGTCGGCGGGACTGAGGGCCGAGGGGTCGCGCGGTCACCCGCAGAGTCTAGGCCGGGCCGCCGCCCGGCGGGCAGCCGAGTCGGCCGAGCTAGGAGGTCTGGCGGCGCTCGCGGAGGGTCGCGGCCTTGCCGACGCGCTTGCGCAGGAAGTAGAGCTGGGCGCGCCGGACCTGACCGTGGCGGACGACCTCGATCTTGTCGATCCGCGGGCTGTGGATCTTGAACGTCCGCTCGACGCCGACACCCGAGGCGATCCGGCGGACCGTGATGGAGCGGTTGATCCCGCCGCCGCGGAGACGCATCACGGTGCCCTCGAAGACCTGGATCCGCTCGCGGTTGCCCTCGACGACCTTGGCCGAGACGCGGACCGTGTCGCCGGATGCGATCTCGGGCAGGTCCGTGCGCAGCTGGTCGGAGACGATCTCGTCGAGGACGTTCACGGTCTGGGCTTCCTTCGTGGTCGCGCGAGACGCGGGCGCGCGCCGTCGGCATGGTGCGTCGGGAAGGCCGGGACCCCGGCCGGCGGCGGAGTATAGCAAACGGGGCTCAGTCGCCGGGGCCGGCCTCCTCGAGCAGGTCCGGGCGGCGTTCGCGGGTCCGTCGAAGGGCCTGGTCGCGCCGCCACCGCGCGACCTCGCCGTGGTTGCCGCTCACCAGGACGTCGGGGACCGGCACGCCGCGGAACGTTGCCGGCCGCGTGTATTGCGGATATTCCAGGAGACCGTCTGCGAACGACTCCTCGACCGTCGAGGCGTCGTCGATCGCGCCCGGCAGGAGGCGCAGGACAGCGTCGACGATCACGAGCGCCGGCAGCTCGCCGCCGGACAGGACGTAGTCGCCGATCGAGATCTCGAGGTCGACGAGGCCGCGGATTCGCTCGTCCACTCCCTCGTACCGGGGACAGACGATCACGAGGTGCGAACGCGTCGCGAGGTCCTCGGCCCGAGCCTGCCGGAAGACCTCGCCGGCCGGGTCGGTGAGGATCGCGGTCGAGTCGGGACGACGCAGCTCGTCGAGGGCGGCGGCGACCGGCTCGGGCCGCAGGACCATCCCGGCCCCGCCGCCGTACGGCGCGTCGTCCACGGCCCGATGGCGGCCCAGGCCCCAGCGCCGGAGGTCGTGGACCCGGACGACCGCCAGGCCCTCGCCGATGATCCGGCCGGGAATGCTCGCCGCGAGCGGCGCCTCGACCATCGCCGGAAAGAGCGTGAGGAGATCGATCTCGATCGCCATCAGGTCGTCTCGCCGTCGACCGATCCGCTCGCACGAGCGGCGCGGACCGTCCGTCGACCGCGTGGCCGTCGCCGACGTCCGGGCGGCGGGAGCTCGAGGGCGTCGACGTCGACCACGATCCGACCCTCGCGCGGGGCGAACTCGACCACGAAGTCGCTGACGACCGGGAGGTCGAAGGAGCCGCGCGGGCCACCCTCCACGACGTAGACCTCGGCGCCGCCGGCGCGATAGACGTCTCGGACGCTGCCGAGCTCCTCCCCCTCCGAGGACAGGACCGGGACGCCGATCACCTCGTCCCAGAAGACGCGCTCGCCGGTCTCGTCGACCTCGTCGGCGCCCGGCGGCTCGTCCACTTCTGCCTCGAGGTAGACGTCGCGGAGCCGCTCGACGTCGGAGCGCGTCGGCAGCCCGCGGAAGCGAAGCCGCCATCCTGGACCGTCCGGGACCGGCTCGGCCGACGCGATCGTCAGTGCCTCGCCGCTCCCCTCGGGATAGAGCCGGGCGCCGCGAGTGAACCGTCGCTCGGGCGAATCCGTCAGGACCTCGACACGGACCAGGCCCCGAAGGCCGTGGATCCCGCGGACGAGACCGACGACCCGGCGTTCCTTCGACGCCGCGCTCGTGCTCATCGCGTCCGCGACGGGCGTTGCGATCGCGCCCTAGACGATCTCGAGCGACACCGGCTCGCCGTCGCGGGCGGCCGTGACCTTGAGCAGCGTCCGGAGCGCCTTGGCGACGCTGCCGTTGCGGCCGATCACCTTGCCCATGTCATCGTCGGCGACGTGGAGCTCGATCACGGTCTCGCCATCGTCGTCGACGACGTCCACCCGGACCGACGCCGGATCGTCGACGAGCGCCTTGGCCACGTATTCGACGAGCTCGCGTGCTGCCATCGGGGTCTCCTACTGCTCTGCCGTCGCCGCGCGCCGCCGGCCGGAGCGCGCCGCGGCCGCCGGGGCGGCTTCGATGACACCGGCCGCCTTGAACAGGCGGACGACCGTCTCGGACGGGGTCGCCCCCTTCGCGAGCCAGGCCTTGGCCTTGTCGGCGTCGATCGACACCTCGGCGGGCTCGGTCCTGGGGTTGTAGTGACCGAGCGTGTCGATGGCGCGGCTGTCGCGAGCCGATCGCGAGTCGGCGACGACGACGCGATACGACGGCTGCTTCCGTGCGCCGACGCGGGTCAGACGGATTCGAACGGCCATGGGCTGCTTTTGCTCCTTGGGCTGAGTGGCTACTTCACGATGATGACGGAGTGGATCCGGTCGAGGTCGCCCGACACGGTGGACGTGCTGATGACGGCGTCGAAGGGCAGCAGATAGGGCTTGATCTCGCGCTCGTAGCGCGCCCGCTCGTCGCCCGAAACCGGCGCAGCCGACTCGACGAGGTCGCGGATCCCCGCGAGGTTCGCATAGGCGAGGCCGACGTGGCTGGCGTCGACCCGTCCGAGCGCGGCCGAGAAGCGCGGGTCCGACGCGATCGCCGACGCGGAGTCCGTGTCGAGGACGCGCTCGACCCACGCGGTCGGACCGATCGCGGCCACGCCGTCGGTCAGCGCGAACGCGAGCTCGGGCACGGGTGAACCGGCGGATTGGGGCAGGTTGACGATCGTCACGGTCGTGCCGGC
>DASXWX010000129.1:0-9815 GCA_036503395.1 Candidatus Limnocylindrales bacterium | reverse complement strand
GGCCCTACGTGAAAACCCGGCTCGTGCGCGACGTGACTGTCGAATCGACGTTCGAGCAGTACGACCGACCGTTCACCTTCGTCGCCGACGAGGCCCATCACCGGGGCGGCCACGAGGAAGGCCCGAGTCCGATGCGGTACTTCCTCAGCGGGATCGCCTTCTGCCAGCAGGGCTGGTATGCGAAGGGCGCGGCGCTCGTCGGCGTGGAGCTCGACTCGCTCGAGCTGGACATCCGGACGTACATGGACATGCGCGGTGAGCACGGCTTCGAGGGCGTCCCGCCGAACCCGCAGTGGCTCCTGTTCGACGTCCGCGCGACGACCGATGCGGCCCCGGAGCAGGTTCTCGAGTTGCTCGACTGGGGCGACGCGCGCTGTCCGCTCGGTGTCCTCGTCCGCAAGGCCGTGCCCGTCTACGAGCGAGTGACGCACAACGGCACGATCATCCGGGACACCCGGCCCGCCGACCTGCCGTGACGCCGGCGGACGACACCGTCCGCGCGATCGGGGCCGCCGTCGACGCGCTTCGCGACGAGCTCGTGGCGATGACATCCGAGCTCGTCGACATCCCGAGCCCGACCGGCGAGGAGGCCGCGATCGGCGACTACGCCGCGGAGCGGTTCGCGGGCCTCGGCCTCGACGTCGAGCGCCAGGAGCTCGAGGCCGGCCGTTCGAACGTCGTCGCCACATGGCGCGGCACGGGCTCCGGACCGAGCCTCCTCTTCAACGGTCACTTCGACACCGGGCTCTCGGGCCGGGAGCCGAACCTCCCGTTCGGGCTTCGGGCCGCCACCCGGATCGTCGACGGCTGGATCTACGGGCTCGGCGTCTCGAACATGAAGTCGGCCCACACCTGCTACTGGGGCGCGATCCGGGCGCTCCAGGAGGTCGGCATCCGCCCGGCCGGCGACATCTTCTATGCCGGCGTCGTCGGCGAGACCGAGAAGTCGCCGACGCCGGGCTACGAGGGTGCCGGCTTCCGGGCCGGAGGCTGGGGCACGTTCTACGCCTCGCTCCACGGCGTCCTCGCCGATGCCGCGATCTGCGGCGAGCCGACCGGGCTGCGGGTCCAGACCGGCAACTCGAGCTACGCGTTCGCCCGGGTCCGGACACGCGGGCGCTCGCAGCACACATGGTCGAAGGAGCGTGGCGACGACGCGATCGAGAAGGCCGTCGCGATCCTCGCCGAGCTGCGGGCGTGGGAGCCCGCGTTCGAGGCGGCGCATCCGCATCCGAGGATGGGCAGCCGGATCGGCTTCGGGGCGATCCAGGGCGGCCGACCCTTCCAGCCCTGCGTGAACCCGGCCGCCAGCTGCGAGATCTTCCTCGACCTGCGGTTCCCGCCCGACGCATCGATGACCGAGGTCCGACGGCAGCTCCGGGACTTCCTAGACGACGTCCGGGCGAAGGATCCCGCGCTCGAGTCCGAGCTGTCCTTCTTCCTCTGCCGCAACGGCTACGAGATCGACGACGACGAGGCCGTCGTCCGCGCCGTCGACGACGCCCACCTGGCGATCGTCGGCGCCACGGCCGGTCGCCCCGAACGCTACCGCTACGACGTCTCGGCGGATACCTCGATCCTCCACGAGTTCGGCGTGCCCGGCCTCACCTACGGCCCCGGCGGGATCCGCCGCGACGGCGGCTACAGCGTCTACGACGACAACGGCGAGCTCGTCTCGATCGAAAACCTCGTCGCCTGCACGAAGGTCTACGCGCTGGCCGCGCTCGCCCTGACGGCCGAACAGCCGGACCCGGCACCCGCCTGACGAGCCCGAACGGTGGCCGGCTGGACGCCCGACGACTACCCCTACGTCCGCAGCCGCCGGATGGCCGCGCAGCACTGGCTTCTCGACGGTGCGATCCGCCAGTACGGCGTCGACTGGGACCAGGCTCGATCGCGCTACACGATGTACGCGGCCGGCCTCGATGCCGAGCCCGACTTCGGCCGCGTCCGCGAGCGCATCCGCAAGTTCGAGGACATCGGCCGGGAGTTCGCATCGGCGGCGGAGCGGCGTGAGCGCCTGTCGATCGAGGCCGAGGACGAGGGCCGGCCGATCGAGGCCCGAGAGCATGCCTTCGTCGCCTCGATCCTGTGGGGCAATGCGCAGTGGCCGCTCTTTGGCAACAGCCCCCGCAACCTCGACTACGGCCGCCACAAGGCCGACTGCTTCGATCGCTTCATCCGTCACGCTCCCCACCCCGTCCGGCGCGTCGAGATCCCGTTCCGCGGCTCGAGCCTTCCCGGCTTCCTGCACCTGCCGGCGCGCGCTTCCGGCCCGTTCCCGCTGGCGATCCAGATCAGCGGTATGGACTCGTTCAAGGAACACCAGGTCGCCCTCTACGGCGACAAGTATCTCGAGCGAGGGGTCGCCCGACTCTCGGTGGAGCTGCCCGGCCAGGGCGAGGCGCTGACGCGCGGGCTGTTCGTCACCCACGACGGCGCCGCCGAGGCCGGTCGGGCGATCGCGGCCTGGGTCGCCGCTGACCCGGACGTCGACGGCGACCGGTTCGCGATCATCGGCAACAGCTTCGGCTCATTCTGGGCGACGCAGGTCACCGCGGCGGTGCCCGAGCTGGCCGGCTGCGCGGTCGTCGGCGTCATCCACGAGCCCGGGATGCACGCGATCTTCGAGACAGCGTCCCCGACGTTCAAGGCCCGCTTCATGTACATGGCGAACCTCCCGGACGAGGACGAGTTCGACGCATTCGCCCGCGAGATGGACCTCCGCCCGATCGCCGGCTCTATCCGCTCGGCGTACCTCGTGCTGGCCGGCGAGGACGACGAGCTGAGCCCGATCGCGAACACGTTCGATCTGCTCGGCCGGATCGAGGCGCCGACCCAGCTCGTCCTCTACGAGGGCGAGAAGCACTCCGTCGGCGGCAGCGCGGCCGCCCGTTTCGGTCCGAATCGCCACCATCTCGTGGCCGGCTGGATCGCCGATCGGCTCGCCGGCGCCGTGGCCTCGGATCGGTTCGTCCGGGTCGATTCGACGGGACGGACGACGGAGCCGCCACCACCCTGGCGGGCGGACCCGCCGCGCCCGGGAGCGTGACGGCCGAGCCGACGAAAGGTCCCCTTCCCCGGGTCCGATTCGATCCGCCGGGGCTCGCGATCGGCGTCGCGATCCCCCACTATGGGCTCGAATCGAACGCCGAGACGATCGAGGCGTCGGTCGAGACGGCGGAGCGGCTCGGCTGGAGCGGCGGGGCGTGGGTCCAGGACCATCTCGTCGTGGAGGCGGCCAGCCGCGACCCGTACGGCCGCGTCTACGAGGCGCTGGCCACGCTCGCCTACCTCGCCGGGAGGACCAACTCGATCGTGCTCGGCACGAGCGTGATCGTGCCGCCGATGCGCGATGCGATCCTGCTCGCGAAGGAGCTCGCCGCGATCGACGCCCTCTCGCGCGGCCGGCTCATCGTCGGGGCCGGCGCCGGCTGGGATCTCGCCGAGTTCACGAATCTCGGTTACGCCGATCGCTTCGCTGTCCGGGGCGCCTACCTCGACGAGACGATCGCGCTGTGGCGCCACCTCTGGTCCGGCTCGCGGGCGCCCTTCGAAGGCCGGCTGCTGCGGCTCGGGAGCGACTACGAGTTCGGACCGCTGCCCCACCGACCGGGCGGGCCGCCGGTCTGGATCGGGGGCCGGAGCGCGGCCGCGTACGGGCGGGCGGGCACGATCGGGGATGCGTTCCACTCCGGCGAGCTCATGGACGGGCCCGAGCGCTACGCCGCCGCGGTTGCCGCGGTCGCCGATGCGGCCAAGGCGGCCGGCCGGCCGACGCCACCCCTGAGCGCGCGGCTCAACATCCGCTTCGGCCGAGACCACGGCTGGCGCCGGTTCACCGTCGACGGCTCGCCGGCCGAGATCGCGGCCGGGCTCGAGCGCTTTCGGGCTCTCGGGCTGTCGCACGTCGTCTGCAACTTCGGCATCCACGATCCCGACGCGCTCGAGCGGGCGATGGAACGCTTCGACGCCGAGGTCGTCGCGGCCGTGCCGGGAGCGGGTTGAGGCCTCCCGCCCCGGTGCGTCGCCCTACTCGGTGTAGGACGCCGCCTCGTTCGCGCCGCGGAGCATCTCCCAGATCCGGAAGCGAAGCTCGGCGAAGCGAGGATCGAGCTTGACGTTGCCGTCGGTTCGCGGGTACGGGAACGGGACCTCGAGGATGTCGATGATCGTTCCCGGGTGCGCCGAGAAGACCGCGATCCGGCCCGACAGGAAGATCGCCTCGTCGACGCTGTGGGTCACGAACACGACGGTCTTGCGGGTCTGATCCCAGATCCGGAGCAGCTCGATCTGCATGAGCTCACGGGTCTGCGCGTCGAGCGCCCCGAACGGCTCGTCCATCAGCAGGATCTCGGGGTTCACCGCGAGGGCACGGGCGATCCCGACACGCTGCTGCATGCCGCCCGACAGCTCGTGCGGGTGGTGATCGATGAAGGCGGTCAGCCCGACCATGTCGATGAACCGGCGCGCGGTCTCCTCGCGCTCGCGCTTCGGCTTGCCGGCCGACTCGAGCGGAAAGACGACGTTGCCGAGCACGGTCCGCCACGGGAACAGGGCAAAGTTCTGGAAGACGAAGGCCCGATCGCGTCCGGGACCAGTGATCTGGCGGCCGGACACGCGGATCTGGCCCGAGTCGTACGGGACGAGCCCGTCGAGCGCCTTGAGGAGCGTCGTCTTGCCGCAGCCGCTCGGACCGAGCAGGCTGACGAACTCGCCCTCTCCAATTCCGAGGTTGACGTCGCGGAGGGCGTGGACGAGATCGGCCTGGCCGTGCTTGCCGAGCTTGCGGTAGTACTTCTCGACCCGATCGATCTCGATCTTGGAGGCCATCCCGGCCGGAATGGGAGCGGCGCCTCTCGGGATCGCTACGTCAGCCGTCGTCACAGGGCCCTCCGATGAGGCGTGAGGCGAATGGGCGGGCAACTCGTCGGCGAGAGTATCGCCCCGGACTCGGCGCGCCAGGCGGAATCCGACGACTCCATCTGGACACGGACGCAGCTCGCGTTCGTGACGAAGCCGTCGGGATCCAGGACGAACCCGAGAACCCACGCCCGGGAGCGCGAGAGGTCATCGTCGAACCGATGGCGGCGGCTGGTTTCCGGGTCGCGGGACCGCTCCGACATCGGCCCAATTGTATACAAGACGCGTCGCGTGCCTCGGGAATTGGCCGGGTCGGGCCGATCGATTCGGACCGCGGCCTACAATCGGTCCGTGCCTCCCTCGCCCACCATCGTCCTCTATCGCCGCGCGGGCTGCCATCTCTGCGACGAGGCGCGGGCGATCCTCGACGCCATCCTCGCGGCCCGGGCCGACGGCGGCCTCGTCGCCCCCGCGGTCGTGGAGCGTGACATCGACGCGGACGACGAGCTCCGGGGGCGCTTCACGACGACGATCCCCGTGGTCGAGATCGGCGACGACCGGCTCGAGCTGGCGATCTCGGCGCGCCAGCTGCGGCGCTTCGTCGAGACTGCCCTCGCGGAGGAGCCGACGACGGCGTGACGGGCGACCTGACCCTCGCCGTGGCGATCGGCGCCGGCCTGCTCAGCTTCGTCTCGCCCTGCGTGTTGCCGTTGGTGCCGGGCTATCTCGGCCAGCTGAGCGCAGTGGCCGTCGCCGGGCGAGCCGGCGAGCGGCCCTCGCGCTGGCTCGCGGTCCGGCATGCGCTCGCATACGTGGCCGGTTTCGGCGTGATCTTCACGCTCCTCGGCGTCACCGCGACGTACGCCGGCGGCGCGCTCTTCGACTGGCTCCGACCCCTTCGCATCGCCGGAGGACTGATCCTGATCGTCCTCGGGCTCAACCTCGCCGGGCTCCTCCGGATCCCGGTCCTCGAGCGGTCCTGGCGTCCGCTGGACGCGGGCGCGGCGTCGTCGGTGGCCGCGGCGACCGGGACCGTGGCCCTCGGCGCACCCGTCGGTCAGCGAGGCGTCGGCGGCGCCCTCGGCAGCCGCCTCGTGTCGTCGCGGGGCGGGTGGCTCGCCTCGTTCGGCCTCGGTGCCGTCTTCGCCGTCGGTTGGACACCGTGCATCGGCGTCATCCTCGGCTCGATCCTGACGATGGCCGCGACCGCCGGAACCGCCCTCCAGGGCGGGATCCTCCTCCTCGCCTACAGCGTCGGCCTCGGCATCCCGTTCCTCGTCCTCGGACTTGCCTACGACCGGGCGCCGGGGCTCATCAGGCCGCTCCTCGCCCACGGCCGAACGGTCTCCCTCGTCGGCGGGCTGCTCGTCGTGGCGATCGGCGTCGCGCTGGTCTTCGACTGGCTCGCGCTGCTGCCGCGCTACGTGCCCTTCAACAGCCAGATCTGATGGTCGAGACCGTCAGCGCCCGTCCCGCACGTCGGGTCGGTCCGTTCACCCTCCGCCAGATCGGGGCGGTCGCGCTCACCGTCGTGCTGGCCGCCGGTGTCCTCGTCGTCCTCACCCGGCCGATCGGGCCGAGTGGCCCGGCCGGCCTGTCGGCCCCGTCGGCGTCGTTCTACGCGATCGGCGCCGCGCGCGAGGGCCTCCACGTCGGCGACCGAGCGCCCGAGCTGACCGTCACCAACGGCGACGGCAGCACCGGCCCCCTGCTCGACCTCGAGGGCAACCCGATCCGGCTGGGGGACCTGCGGGGCCACCCGCTCTGGATCAACTTCTTCGCCACCTGGTGCCCGCCGTGCCAGGCGGAGATCCCGACGATCCGCGACGTCGCCCAGGCCGACGCGTCACGCGGCCTGAAGGTCATCGGCATCTCGGTCCAGGAGTCGAGCCCCGACGACGTCCGCACCTACGCCCAGCGGTACGGCCTCGGCTACACGATCGGATTCGACGCGACCGGCGCGATCTACAACGCCTGGCGCAATAACGGGATCCCGACCCAGTACCTCATCGACGGAAACGGGATCATCCGCCAGGTCGTCCTCGGGCCGCTCGTCGACCGCTCGGCCGCGGATGCCGCGCTCGGGTCGATCCTGCCCCCGGAGCCGTCTCAGTCGGGCTCGTAGACGAATCGGTCCCGGTCCGGCACGAGTCGGCCGACCGGGCGCTTCGCTTCGTGCGACAGCACGACCGTCCAGCGCTCCTCCGCGGCCCGCCGGAAGAGCTCGCCCTTGACCGCGACCGAGTCGAGCGGGAAGTCGTCGAACGCGGTCACCCAGCGCGGGTTCCCCGACCACGGGCGCATGCAGAGGTCCCCGAAGAACGCCAGCGTTCGGCCACCGGGCGCATGGACGACGATCGCCTGGTGGCCCTTCGAGTGGCCGCCGGTCGGCACGACCGACACGCCCGGCAACACCTCCACCTCGCCGTCCGCCCAGCCCGCCGCACCCCAATCGCGTGCCAGCCGCAGCTCGGGCTGGTCGTATGAGGCGACGACCCGGCTGTTCGAATCGAGGGCGATCTCCCACTCGGCCCGCTGGGCGACGATCCGCGCGCGGGTGAAGGCCCGCGAGCCGTCGGCGAGCAGGAGCCCGCCGGCATGGTCGAAGTGGAGATGGCTCATGGCCACGACGTCGACCGTCGTCGGGTCGAAGCCCGCCGCGCGGAGCGCGGGCACAACGGGGTCACCGACGTAGCCGCGCATCGTCCGGTCGTGGTCGTCGAGCCGCTCCCCGATTCCCGTCTCGACGAGGACGCGCCCGGCGGGCGTCTCGACCAGCAGGCAGTTGAGCGCCTGCAGGAGGCGGTTGTCGGCGTCGATCTCGTCGGTCACCCAGCGGTTCCACAGGAGCCGCGGCACGGGACCGAAGAGCGCGCCCGCGTCGGATCGGAACGTCCCGGCCTGAACGAGGGCGACCGTCACCCCGCCGCCGAGATCGGCCCGCCAGTCGGTCGCACCGTTGATCACTCGCCACCTCCCGCGACGGGCGCGGCGCCGACCCGCGGCCCGACCAGCTCCAGCGCGGCGGCCGCCTCCTCGGGCGTGCCGAGGCCGATCTCCATCGGCTGCTCCGGAAACAGGCGCAGGTCGGACATGCCCTCCATCTGGGCGCTCCGGTCGGCCCTGAACTGGCGGCCGAGGGCGAGGTACTGGCGCTGGTAGCGCGAGCCACTCCGGGCGGCGCCGTACGCCGCGTCCGGCGGCGCGGCCATCGTCTCGAAGGTCAGCTTGCAGAGCCGCTGGCCGTGCTCGAGCGCGAACGGCACGTCGTGGGCGCGAACCTCCAGGACGGCGTGCGTGCCCGGACTGGCGTCGCCGGCAACGTCGCCGAAGCCCGGGTCGAAGAAGCCGGCGTAGTGCGTCCGCAGCTCGCCGCTCGTCGGGTCGTAGGCGGCCATCTCCGCGGCCAGCGTCGGAGGGATGCGGACCCGCTCCCGGGAGACGAGCAGGTAGAACTCCTCGGGATCGAGGATGAGGCGCCCCGACGCCGTCGGCGGGATCCGCTCCCAGAAGTCGTCGATCTCGTAGACGCCCTGGCGGCCGAGGTCGAGCAGGGCGCTGCTCCGCTTCGCCCGATAGCCGATCACCCGCCGGCCCTGGCCTGACAGATCGACGCTCAGGAACAGGCCGTCGTTGACGAACGCCTGCTCGCCGGGATCCACCGACGGGCCGCGAAAGATCATCGGGTCCCGCTCGTGGATCGCCCGCAGCTCGGCATCCTCGACGCGCGGCTGGCCGACGACGAGCCGGAGCTGGTTGAGGGTCTGCCCGACCCGGACGCGGATGGTGAACGAGCGCGGCACGACCTCGAGGAAGAGCTCCCCGCGGTAGCCCTCCGCGATCTCGTCGAAGTGCTGCCCGAGATCGGTGACGAGCCGCGTGAAGACGTCGATGCGGCCGGTCGAGCTGCGCGGGTTCGCCCGGCCCCGAACGCCGGCCGGGAGGTCGACGCGCTCCTGGAGCGGGATCAGGTACGGCCGGTTCTGCTCGAGGACCGCGCCCTCGCGGAGGTCGAGCTGGCCCATCTGATATTCACGCAGCTTGTCCCGGGCGAGGCGGTTGCCGGGGAGGAAGCTGCACCGAAGCCGGTAGGCGACGTCGCCGAGGCGAAGATCGAGGCTGGCCGGCTGGATGCTCGACCCTGGGATCTCGGTGTCGGCGGTGATCCGGCCGTCGGCGATGAGGCTGGCGAGGTCCTGGCGCGGCAGGACACCGATCGTGGGCGGCACGGCGCGAGGCTAGCGCTTCCGGGCGGGCTTCTCTCGCGGCCGCACGTCGATCGCGGTCCAGTCGCGGCCGTTGAGGAGGCTGTCGACCTCGCGCTTGAGGTCCTCGAGATCCTCGAAGCTCTGGTAGACCGACGCGAACCGGATGTACGCGATCTGGTCGATCTCGCGGAGCTTGTCCATGGCCAGCGTCCCGATCCGCTCCGACGGGACCTCGGACGAGCCTGCCGATCGCAGCTCGGACTCGATCTCGTCGGCGGCCGTCTCTGCGGCCCGCTCGGGCACCGGACGCCGGGTGAGCGCCTTGCGGAGCCCCGCGACCAGCTTCGCCCGCTCGAACTCCTCCTTCGTCCCGTCGCGTTTCACGATCACGAGCCGCGGCGCCTCGACCCGCTCGTACGTCGTGAACCGAGTACCGCAGGCCGTGCATTCGCGGCGGCGCCGGATGGTCGCGGCCTCGTCGAGGTCGCGCGAGTCGACGACGCGCGTGTCGCGAGCGTCACAGTGTGGACAGCGCATCGGCTCCCGGCCCTCCTCGCGACCACTACCTGTGGTGGTGTGAGGCGAGCATACCACTACATCGTGTGGTCGATTCGCTACACGATCGGGCGTCGAAGGACCGACCGGACCTCGTTGGGAAGTCGGAGCGCCGCGGCCGCCGCCGCATGTCGCGCGACCGCCTCGCGGGCGTGGAGGAGGTTGAGGTAGCCGCGCATGACGGAGGTT
>DASXWX010000128.1:0-8694 GCA_036503395.1 Candidatus Limnocylindrales bacterium | reverse complement strand
AGCGATCCGCGCGCGGTTCGCATCGTCGCGGGCCTGGGCGGAGGTGTTCGCGCGGCGCGGGCTCGAACCGCCGCGACAGCTCGGCTTCGTCTGGCTCGACCCGCGCACAGGCCCCCGGGCGCTGCGGCTCCCGGCCATGCGCGGACGGCCACCCGGGAGCCTCGAAACGCAGGTGTAGGATCGCGACGACGGCCGTCCGAGCAACCGGAAGGGGGCCCGCCGTGCAGCTGCTGCCGCTGGCGATCGAGCGATGAAGCCGACGATGGCCGTCGTCCTCGCGGGCGGCGAGGGAGAGCGGCTCTCGATTCTGTCGGCCGTTCGGGCCAAGCCGGCGGTCCCGTTCGGCGGCAAGTACCGGATCATCGACTTCACGCTGTCGAACGCCGTCAACTCCGGGATCGATGACGTCCTCGTCCTGACCCAGTACAACCCGCGTTCGCTCCAGGACCACATCGGCCTCGGGCGGTCATGGGACCTCGACCGAAACGCGGGCGGCGTGCGCCTCCGCCAGCCGTGGGTGAGTCGCGGCCGGGTCGCCGAGTGGTATCGCGGCACGGCCGACGCCGTGCTCCAGAACCTCGGCGAGATCGACGCCGACCCGTCGGAGAACGTGCTGATCCTCGCCGGCGACCACGTCTACAAGATGGACTACACGCCGTTCGTGAACGCCCACCGCCGCCGCCGCGCCGACGTCACGATCGCGGTTCGTCACGTTCCCCTCGTCGAGGCGACCCGGATGGGCATCCTCGCCCTCGACGAGACCGACCGCGTGGTCGACTGGCAGGAGAAGCCGAAGCAGCCGAAGAGCGACCTCGCGTCGATGGGCGTCTACGTCTTCACCAAGAAGGCGCTCCGGCGCTGGCTCACCGAGGATCGCGCCGACTTCGGCAGCCACGTCATCCCGGCCATGCTCGAGAACGACGCCCGGGTCTTCGGCTACCGCTACGACGGCTACTGGCAGGACGTCGGCACGATCCAGTCGTACTGGGAGGCGAACATGGCCCTCCTCGTCGACCGGCCGGAGCTCGACCTGTACGACAAGGACTGGCTCATCCACACCCGGTCGGAGGAGCGGGCGCCGGCGAAGATCGGGCCGACGGCGCAGGTCCACCGAAGCCTCATCAGCCACGGTTGCGTCATCGACGGGACGGTCGTGAACTCGGTCCTGTCGCCCGGGGTTCGGGTCGAGGTCGGCGCCGTCGTGCGGGACTCGATCGTGATGTTCGACACCGTCATCCGGACGAGCGCGATCGTCGATCGCTCGATCGTCGACAAGGAGGTCGTGATCGGGTCCGGCGCGGTCGTCGGCGAGGGCGGCGACTTCGACCCGCCGAATCGCCAGGAGCCCCAGCGCCTCAACACCGGCATCACGGTGGTCGGCAAGCGCTCGGTCGTGCCCCGCGGGACGCGCGTCGGGCGGAACGTCCGGATCGCGTCGGAGGTCCGCGCGGTCGACTTCCGCAGTCGCCGCATCCGCTCCGGCGAATCGGTGGAGGTCGGGCGGGGCGCCCGCGCCGCGCGCACGAGAACGGGCGCGATGGCGGCGATCGCCGACCTGCCGGCCGGCGCGGAGGACGAATCCGATGCGGCGAAAGGCACCGGAACGAGCGGCTGACGCTGTGAACGGGGGTCGGAGGAGGCCTCGCTAGACTGACCCGGTGCCATCCACCGTTTCGAGGGCCGGCCACGTCGCGCCCGCCGACGTCGCCCGCTGGCTGCGCGAGCTCGGGCTCGACCCCGGGGAGCCGACCGAGCGCGACGGCGTCGCGGCGTGGGACCTCGAGCTCGACGGTCGTCGTCGCTTCGACATCCCGGTCACGCTCATCCTCGAGCCGGCCCTCGCGCTGATCGTCTGGGTCCATTTCGCGCCGCCGATCGGCGACGGGCTGCGGGCGTCCTACCGGAAGCTGCTGCGCTGGAACGACGAATTCCCCTTCGCCAAGTTCTCGCTGGCCGAGGACGGCCGCCCGATCCTCATGGCCGAGCTGCCGATCGAGGCGCTCGACGCCGACGCGGTCGGGCTCGCCCTGGCGCGCCTCGTCCTGATTGCCGATCGCCTGCTCGAGGAGTCGGCCGGCTGGCTGTGGATCGGGGGACGCATCCCGGACCGTGGCGCTCGCGAGCCGCGCAACACGGCCCTCCTCGTCCGCTACGCGGATCGCCTCGCGGAGCTCGCCGCGTCGTGACGTCGGCTCGCTCGCGGCTCGGCGCCGGCTCGGCGCTGTCCGTCGCCTTCGCCCTGGTCGCGGCCGTCGTCGGCCTCCTCGCGCCACCCGCGGTCCCGGAGGTCGCGGCCGCGTCCCCGGACCTCACGATCGTCACCGCGGCCACGTACGACGTCCGTCCGAGCGACCATCTCGTCCGCGTTCGCGTCGATGCGACGGCCGTCAACCACAAGTCGGACACGACGATCCGCCGCTACTACTACGACTCGGCGACGGTGGCGGTGCTGCCAGGCACGCGCAACTTCCACGTCACCGCCGCCGGCGCCAAACCGCACGTGTCGGTGTCCAACGCGACGCGGCGCTACACGCTCCTCCGGGTCGCGTTCGGCAAGCGGGTCTATTCGCACCACTCGTTCCGCTTCCACCTCACGTTCGACCTGCCGGATCGCGGGGGCGCCGCCACCCGAGACGTCAGGATCGGCCAGTCGCTCGTGTCGTTCCCGGTCTGGGCGTTCGCGACAGCCTCGACGCCCGGAAGCAGCGTCGCGGTTCGCTTCCCCTCGGGCTACGACATCCACGTCGAGCAGGGCGACCTGAGCGGCCCGACGAGGGACGGCGACAGCGTCGTGCTGCGGCGATCATCGATCGGCAACGCCGCGGCGTTCTTCGCCTACGTGAGCGCCGACCGTCCGGGAAGCTACCGCGAGACCGCCCTCACGACGAAGGTCGGCGATGCCACCGTCCCGCTCGCGATCCGGCCCTGGACGGACGACCCCGCGTGGGGCAAGCGCGTCGGTCGGCTGTTCGTGCGGGGGCTGCCCGTCCTCGGCGACCTCGCCGGGGTGCCCTACCCGCGGACGGACCAGCTCGTGGTCCAGGAGTCCGTGACCCGCTCGTCCGGCGGCTACGCCGGGCTGTTCGACCCGTCGAGCGGGCGGATCGAGGTCGCCTACTACGCCTCGCCGTTCGTCGTCCTCCACGAGGCCGCGCATGCCTGGTTCAACGGTGCCCTTCTCGTCGACCGCTGGGCGGACGAGGGTTTCGCCTCCTACTACGCGGAGCTGGCCGCCGACCGACTGAAGGTGGACGTGAGCCCGCCGCGCCTGACGCCGAACCTCGAAAAGGCACGCATTCCGCTCAACGCCTGGCAGGAGCTCGGGCGCGACCCGGCCGAGACCGAGAGCTACGCCTACGCGGCGTCGCTCGAGCTCGCCCGGGCGATCGGCGAGCGGGCCGGGACGGACGGGCTCGCCCGGGTCTGGGCTGCCGCGGCCGCAGGTGAAGCGGCCGATCAGCCCGTCGCGGCGCCCCCGGGGACGGCGCCCGAATCGGCGGCAGGCCCGCCCGACTGGCGGTCGCTGCTCGACCTGCTCGAGACTCGGACGGACGAGTCCTACGACGACCTGTGGCGGAAATGGGTCGTCCGGCCCGAGGAGATCGGCCTGCTCGACGATCGCGCGACCGCCCGTGCGGAATACGCGACCACCGTCACGGCCGCGCGCGACTGGCAGCTGCCGGCCGTGATCCGCCAGGCGCTCGACGCGTGGCAGTTCGATCAGGCGGTCGCGCTGCTTGGCCAGGCCCGCGAAGTCCTCGACCGCCGCCCGGAGCTCGAGCAGGAGGCCGCGATCGCGGGAGTGACGCTGCCGGATGCGGTCGAGCGTGACTTCGAGGGGGCGCAGTCGCTCCGCGTGGCGCTCGACGAGGCCGCGGCCGAGCTGGCGGCGATGAAGGCCATCGAGGCCGCGGCGACGACGCGGCCGGCGAACCCCGACGTCGTCACGCAGTTGGGCCTGCTCTCGGCGACACCGGATGCGGACATGGCGAACGCGCGCACGCTGTTCGCCGCGGGTCGCCTCGACGACGCGGTCGCGCAATCGGAGAGCGCGCGGGCCGCCTGGATCTCCGCCCCCGAGCTCGGCCGCCAGCTGGCAATCCGGATGGCCGTCGGGATGCTCGTCGTGCTGCTCGTGTTCGGCCTGATCGTCCGTTCGGCCGTCCGCAGGCGGGCGCGCGGTCGCTCGGCGGGTTCGTCGTCCGGGGCGCCGTCATCGGCGCGATCCGACCTGCCCTGAGCGTGCGGCGGGCCGCGCTACACTCGCGCGCACCTCGTGGCCGCTCGGCGGCTGGAGTCGAGGGAGGGAGTGCATGGGGCTGACGAGGATCAGGCCGTCGCGCGAGATCCTCTCCGGGGATTCCGCCGACGTCTACTTCGCCCGGGCGGAGGAGATCCTCAAGCGCGAGGGCCTCGACCCGCTGGTGACGATGGAGGTCTTCGCCCGGCAGCCGGGCGTCCTGTGCGGGATCGACGAGGCGAAGACGCTCCTCGCGACGGTGCTCGCCGACGACCTGGACGGTCTCGAGGTCGAGGCGCTCGACGACGGCGACCTGTTCGCGGCGAAGGAGGTCGTCCTCCGGATCCACGCCCACTACCGGCGCTTCGGGCTGTACGAGACCGCGATCCTCGGCATGCTCTCCCAGTCGACCGGCTGGGCGACCGCGGCCCGTGAATGCGTCGAGGTCGCGGCGCCGAAGCCGGTCATCTCGTTCGGCGCCCGGCACGTCCATCCCGACATCACCGACGTCCTCGACTACGCGGCGATCGTCGGCGGCTGCGTGGGCGCTTCCACGCCTGCCGGTGCTCGGCTGGCCGGCCTGGCGCCGACCGGGACGATGCCCCATTCGCTCGTCCTGATCTTCGGCGACACGGTCCGAGCGGCCGAGGCCTTCGATCGCGATCTCGACCCGGCGGTGCCGCGGATCGTCCTCATCGACACGTTCAAGGACGAGGCCGAGGAGGCGCTCCGCGTGGCCGAGGCCCTCGGCGAGCGGCTCTACGGGATCCGTCTCGACACCCCGGCCGAGCGTGGTCGCGTCACGGCGGACCTGGTCAAGGAGATCCGGGCCCGCCTCGACCAGGCGGGATATTCGCACGTGACGATCACGGTGTCGGGCGGTCTCAACCCGGAGCGGATCCTCTATTTCAAGGAGGAGGAGGCGCCGGTCGATTCGTTCGCCGTCGGCTCCTACATCTCGGGCGCGACGCCGATCGACTTCACCGGCGACATCAAGGAGATCGACGGGCGGCCGATCGCGAAACGCGGGCGCATCCCCGGCCGGACCGAATCACCCCGGCTCCGGCGGGTCGACCTGCGGGAGTGGCGGGGGACGTAGGCCGCAGCTCGCCTGGCGCGGGGGCCGCGACGGCCTCGCGTTTCGGCGGTCCATGCCACCATTTCGCGATGGATCCCGAGCCCGCGGAGCCCAGGCGCCGCGCCCGCGAGACCACGTACGGCCTGCTCCAACGGGGCCAGGCCCTCATGCAGTCGCGCCACCACGCCCAGGCGGCGATCGTGCTCGGCCGCGCCGCCCGCCAGGAGCCCGGCAAGGCGTCGATCCTGGAGCCGCTCGGCCGGGCGTACTACAACAGCGGCCAGCACGACCTCGCGCGTGAGACGTTCGAGCAGCTGATCGAGCTCGATCCGTCCGCGCACTACGCCCACTACGCGCTCGGCCAGTCGCTCAAGCAGCTCGGCCGACGTCGCGAGGCGTGGACGCATCTGCGGATTGCCGTTGCCCTGAGCCCGGACTCGCGGCTCTATCAGGCGGCACTCGACCGACTCGGGCCCAAGGAGCCGGACGATCGCGCTGCCGAGGGGTCGAGGCGGGGACCGACGCCCGGTTGAAGTCGCGCGGGGGCGGGGCGCGGCGGGCGCGGCCAGGGTGCGGGGGCGCGGCCGCGATCCCGGGAGCCCGGGCGCGTGGCCGGCGCGGTTCGCCGCGGTTCGCCACGGTTCGTCGACCAGGATCCGAGCGCGGCCAGGAGCGCGTGGTGCGCACCTGAGCTCGAGCGGCGGGCGCGGCCAGGAGCCCGGGGCGCGACTTCTCAAATACTCGCCCCGGTAGTGGTACGCGCGCCGCGTGCCGGATTACCTCGCGCGATCAGGCGCGAGCGCCGACCGGACGCGATCCAGTTAGCCGCGTGCGGCTAACGCGCATGCGGTTCGCAGCCGCCAGTCGCGCATATCACTCGCCCGGCGAGTACGCGACAAGATACGCTCGGTCCTGCCGCCGGGCAGGCCCGTAGCACTCGCCCGGCGAGTACCTGACAGGAAACGCTTGGGTGCCGGCACGCACTCGCGCCCTGCCGCCACGCGCTCGCGCCCTGCCGCCACGCACACGCGCCCTGCGCGCACGCATGCGCGCCGCCTACGGCGACGACCGAAGCAGCGCGAGCCGGAAGAGCGCGACGAGCGACTTGGCGTCGCGGATCTCGCCCCGCTCCGCCATCGCGACGGCCTCGCGCCAGGGGACCGCCCGCAGCTCGAGGTGCTCGTCCTCGTCCGGGCCCAGCCGGCCGTCGTCGTCGGCCGGCGTCAGGTCGGTCACGAGATACAGGTGCATCAGCTCGGTCGCGAAGCCCGGCGCGGTCCAGAACTCGCCGAGCTTCTCCCAGTGGCCGGCGCGGTACCCGGTCTCCTCCTCGAGCTCGCGGCGGGCGGCCGCGTCGGGATCCTCGGTCGACCCATCCGCACCGCGATCGAGGGTCCCGGCCGGCAGCTCGAGGAGCGCTCCGCCGGTCGGTGTTCGCCATTGGCGGACGAGCAGGACACGGTCGTCGGGGTCGAGGGCGAGCATGGTGACCGCGCCCGGGTGCTCGACGACGTCCCGGGTCGACCGCGAGCCGTCGGCGCGTTCGATCGTGTCGACGCGGAGCCCGAGGTACCCGCCGCGGTAGACGTCGCGTGAATCGACGACCCGCTCGGCCAGCGGATCCTCGGACGCGTCGGCCGTGGCCACCCTCAACGAGGTCTCGTCAGACGCCCACCGAGGGCCGAGCCCCCTCGGTGGAGCGCATCAGCCCGAGGATTGGCGCTCGCCTACGCGGCGGCCTGCTCCTGGGCGACGGCAAGCGACGCGCCGCTGTCGGGATCGAAGAGATGCAGCTTCGAGAGCGGGAACGCGAGCTGGACGATGTCCCCGGGCCGGACCCGGTTCCCGGCGTCGACGATCGCGACGACGTCCTGGCCGCCGAGGCCGACGTGGAGCAGCTCCTCGTTGCCGAGGTACTCGACGACGTCTGCGCGGGCCTCGATGTGAACGTAGTCGCCGCCCGTCTCGCCGATCTCGAGATGCTCGGGCCGGAAGCCGAGGATGAGCTTTCGATCGGTGGTCGGGCCGACGGCGTCGCGGTAGCGCGGGGGGACCGGAAGCTCGAGGCCCTCGCCCTGGAGCCGGGCCTGGCCGCCCTGACCGGAGACGGTGACCTCGGCGAAGTTCATCGCCGGGCTGCCGATGAAGCCGGCCACGAACCGGTTGACCGGATGATCGTAGAGCTCCTGCGGGGCGCCGACCTGCTGGAGGAAGCCTTCGCTCATGACCGCGATCCGGTCGCCCATCGTCATCGCCTCGACCTGGTCGTGGGTGACGTAGACGATCGTCGTCTTGAGGCGCTGGTGGAGCCGGGCGATCACGGCCCGGGTGGCGACGCGAAGCTTGGCGTCGAGGTTCGAGAGCGGCTCGTCCATGAGGAACACGGCCGGCTCCCGGACGATCGCGCGGCCAAGGGCGACGCGCTGACGCTGGCCGCCCGACAGCTCCTTCGGCTTGCGCTTGAGCAATCGGCCGAGGTCGAGGATCTTCGCCGCGTCGTTCACGCGCCGCTCGATCTCGGCCTTCTTCACCTTCCGGAGCTTGAGGCCGAAGGCGAGGTTATCGAAGACCGACATATGCGGGTAGAGCGCGTAGCTCTGGAAGACCATCGCGATGTCGCGATCCTTCGGAGCGACGTCGTTCACGACGCGATCACCGATCTTGAGGGTCCCGCCCGAGATCTCCTCGAGGCCGGCGATCATCCGCAGGCTCGTCGTCTTGCCGCAGCCCGACGGGCCGACGAGGACCATGAACTCGCCGTCCTGGATCTCGAGGTTGAGATCGTTGACCGCGAGCACGTCACCGTATTTCTTGGTCACGTGGTCGAAGGTGACTGTCGCCATCGTTCCGGCTCCTCCAGTCGTCCGAGTGCCCGGGATGCTACACCGTTGCGCGGCCCGTTCATCCTACGACGCCGGCCAATGCTCCTCGAAGATCGTCTCCTCGCGGGGCCGCCGGGCCGTCCCCGGCCGAGACTTGGGGGCGCGGCCCGCGGCGGTCGGATGGCCGACCTGGACGAGCGTCCGGATCTGCCAGCCGTCCGGCACGCCGAGTCGCTCCTGGGCGACGCGCCGACCGTCGCCCTTCAGCCACGAGATCCCCGCTCCGAGGCCGAGCATCGTCGCCGCGACCAGCATGCGCTCGGTGGCCCGGGCCTCGTCATAGGCGAGCGAGATCTGGCGCGACTCGTTGACCGGCATTGCGACGGCGATCGCGGCTCGCGCTGACGTCAGGCCGCGCGTCTGCGGCAGCCCGGCCTCCGCGATCGCGGCGAGCGTCGCCGGGTCGCGGACCACCACGAAGCGCCACGGCTGGGTGTTCTGGCTGCTGCCCGACCAGCGCGCAGCGTCGACGATCGCCGCGAGCTCCTCGGCGG
>DASXWX010000127.1:0-10789 GCA_036503395.1 Candidatus Limnocylindrales bacterium | reverse complement strand
GGGCGCCCGCCTCTGGTGCGAGCCGGCGAACGGCCACGGCGCGAGATTCGTGATCGCCCTGCCGGCCGCGGCCGCGGTCTGACGAGGGCCGCCACCGTGGCCGCTCGCTCCCTCCGCATCCTCGTCGTTGACGACGACCCGGCGATGGTCGGCGCGATCACCGCGCTCGTCGGAACCGAGGGCCACCAGGTCATCACCGCGTATGACGGCCTGACCGCCGTCCGTCGCTACCGGGAGGAGACGCCCGACATCGTCCTCCTGGACCTCGCGATGCCGGGCCCGGATGGCTTCTCGGTCACGGGGCAGATGAGGGCCCTCGGCGATGCCCCGATCCTCATCGTCTCGGGCGAATCGGGCGAGGCCGCGAAGGTGCGCGCGCTCGACCTCGGCGCCGACGACTACCTCGTCAAGCCGTTCGGCAAGCAGGAGCTCCTGGCCCGGATCTCGGCCGTGATGCGCCGCGCCGACGCCGGCCGATCGGCCCGGCCGTCGGGCGAGCCGATGCGGGCGGGCGACCTGGTCGTCGACCCGCGGCGCCACGAGGCCCGCGTCGGCGAACGGCTCGTGCCGCTCACACCCACCGAGTACCGCCTCCTCGACGTCCTGGTTCGGGCGCGGGGCGACGTCGTCTCCCACGTCCAGCTGGCGCGTGCCGGCTGGCCCGCGGAGGCGGACCCCGATCTGCTCTGGCTGAAGCCGCACGTCGCCCGACTGCGATCGAAGGTGGCGGCTGCCGGTGGGCCGACGATCGTCGCCGTTCGAGCGGTCGGCTATCGCATCGAGGTCGACGGACGGGGCGGTCGGGCGGCCGCCTCCGACCGCGACTGAACGGTCGCCGAGGAGGGCGATCGAGCGCGGATCAGGCCGCGAGCGCCTCCCGGCGTCGCCCGCGATGGTCGTGCGCGGCACCCACGCAGTCGACGGCGCAGCCGCGGGCGTCGCGTCCGGTGGCGCCGGCGAAGTGGTACCAGGATTCGCTCTCCTGGTCGGCCTGCAGCCGACAGCCACACGTCGCACAGGTGACGGGCCCGCCGACGGAATCGGCGAGATAGGACCAGGATCCTCCGAGCTCTCGGGACGTCGACATGGCACACCTCGGGGTCGCGCGGACTTCGACGCCTGCAGCGTGCGGCCTGACGGAGGCCGTGCTCTACCTCGACGCGGTGGCGGAATGGTTGCGGTCCGGTAGCGAAGACGCGCCGACGCGGGCTCCGGTCGTCAGCCCAGGGCGCCCGCTCGCCGCCCGAGCTCGGCGTCGTTCGGCAGGCTCCGCGCGATCGCCTCCCGGAACCTGTAGCCGGTCGAGTGCCGGCTCAGCCATCGCAGGTACTCCGGATCGTGACGGGCGAGGTCGGCGATCCGCCAGCCGGCGTACCGGCCGAAATCGATCACGTCGTGCGGCTCGCCACTGGCCTGGCGCTGACGTCGGGCGAGCGGACCGGCGGCCCAGGAGGGCGCGGGCGACTCGTAGCGGCCGGGACCGACGGCGACGGGAGCTCGTCGCTCGGCGTCGTACGTCTCTCGGTGGTCGGGCCGACCCACGCGCTCGTATGCGGCGTTCAGCTCGGCCATGCGCTGGCGATCGGGGGCCGAGCCGTCGGGGTGATATCGCCTGGCGAGGGCCCGGTACGCGGCCCGGATGACGTCGTCGTGGGCGTCCGGCAGGACCTGCAGGACACGATAGGCGTCGGGCTCGGCGAGCACGCTCCCCTCCCTCATCATCCGCGAGTCCCGGGGAGCCTACCGAACCGCAGCCGGCAGCGAGGCACCGTTTGGCGGACCCCGGTCGGGGAAATGGGTGGAGCGGGAGACGGGGATCGAACCCGCGACATTCAGCTTGGAAGGCTGACGCTCTACCGGCTGAGCTACTCCCGCCCGGCGGCCGACAACGTACCACGGGGGCCGGGGAGGTCCGCGGGCCGGGCGTGGCGCCCCGGCGACCGCAGCGCGATCCTGTCAATTGCTCGTCCCACGGGATTGGATTACCCCAACCTTCCACACTCGCTGTCGCCACGGCGCGACCGCCCGTGATGCTCCCCCGAACCGGGCGCCGTTTGCCTCCTGCGATCCGACCGCGCGAATGACACGAACGTTGGTTCGGGCGGACAATCGCCGCCCACCCGGCAGCAGACGGCGAAGCGAGACAACGAATGCCGCTTCCTCAGACGGATCTCACGGAAACCCGGCATGAGGACGGCGTGGGCTCACGGCCGGAGGCGAGAGCGCCGCTCCGATCATGGGATGGCCGCTTCCGCTCGGGGCTGCCATCGACCCGCCCGATCGCGCTCGGAGCCGTCCTCGCGCTGATTGCCGTCGCCGCGATCCAGTCGCTCCTGCCTCGACCGCCGGAAATCACGCGCGACGACGTGCACGCCGCGATCGCGTCGGCGCTCGCCTCGGCTACACCACCGCCGGCCCTCTCCGAGCAGGCCTACGGTGTCATCCAGCCGTCGCTCGTGCTCGTCGAGGTGACGGGACCGACGGCCTCGGGCGCCCCCACGGCCTCCGATCCCGCGCCGCCCGCTACCACCGCTCCCCGAAACGGCCTCGGAAGCGGCGTCATCGTGGATCAGCAAGGGGACATCCTCACCGCGCTCCACGTCGTCCAGGGCGCGGCCGACATCCGACTCACGTTCGCCGACGGCGCGACTTCGCCGGCGCAGGTCGTGTCGTCGGCACCGGACCACGACATCGCCGTCCTCCGAGCGGCGAGCCCGCCGGCCAATCTTCCCGCGGCCGTCCTCGGCAATCCCGGCGCCCTGCGGATCGGGGACGAAGCCTTCGTGGCCGGCAGCCCCCTTGGCCTGACGAACTCCCTGACGGCGGGCGTCGTGTCGGGCCTCGACCGCTCGTTCAAGCTGCCCGACTCCGATCAGACGCTGACCGGGCTCATCCAGGTCGACGCGGCGGTGAACCCGGGCAATTCGGGTGGGCCCCTCGTCAATCGCGCCGGCCAGGTCGTCGGCATCGTGACCGCCCTCATCAATCCGACCGACCAGGACGTCTTCATCGGCATCGGCCTCGCCGTCCCGATCGACGTCGCCGGTGGCGCCGCGGGGCTCCCGCCGGACTAGAGCGAGCCAGCCAGGAGGAGGAGATGACGCCGATGGACCAACCGAAGGCCGCCGACGCAAGCAAGCCGATGGAGCGGCTGCTCTACGAGGTCAAGAAGGTGATCGTCGGGCAGGATCACCTGCTCGAGCGGATGGTGGTCGCGCTGCTCGCGCGTGGGCACCTCCTCGTCGAGGGCGTCCCCGGCCTCGCCAAGACGATGGCGATCAAGACGCTGGCAACCGCAATCGGCGGCGAGTTCAAGCGGATCCAGTTCACGCCAGACCTCGTTCCCGCGGATCTGGTCGGAACGCGCATCTACAACCAGAAGACGGGCGACTTCTCGACCTCGCTCGGTCCGGTCTTCGCGAACCTCCTTCTCGCCGACGAGATCAACCGCGCCCCGGCCAAGGTCCAGTCCGCCCTGCTCGAGGTGATGCAGGAGCGGCAGGTGACGATCGGTCGCGAGACGTTTCTGGTCCCCGACCCGTTCCTCGTCCTGGCCACGCAGAACCCGATCGAGACCGAGGGCACCTACGCGCTTCCGGAGGCGCAGGTGGACCGGTTCATGCTCAAGGTCCTCGTCGACTACCCGACAGCGACCGAGGAGTTCGTGATCGTCGAGCGCATGACCGCGGCCCTTCCGGACGTCCAGCGCGTCCTCTCGACCGATGACCTGCTGGCGCTCCAGGGGCAGGCGGACAAGGTCTACGTCGACCCAGCGCTCTACGAGTACGCCGTCCGGCTGGCGACGGCGACGCGGGACGCCGAGGCGCATGGGGCACCCGAGGTCGCGCGCTACGTCATGTACGGCGCGAGCCCACGGGCCTCGATCAATCTGATCCTGGCCGCCCGCGCGCTCGCGTTCGTGCGCGGCCGCGACTACGTCCTGCCGCAGGACGTCCGCGACATGGCCCTCGACGTGATGCGGCACCGTCTCGTGCTCTCGTTCGAGGCGCTCACCGAGGACGTGTCGGCGGACGACGTTCTCCGGACGGTCATCGCCCGTGTCCCGGTCCCCGTCGTGCCGCTCCGTGACCGCGACCGCGACCGCGCGACCGCGTGAGCCGTCTGCCGTGACCGTCGCCGTGTCGGCCGCCGTCCCCGCCCCGGAACGGATCCTCCAGCGCCTCGACTGGCACGTGGTCCGCCGCCTCGACGGCCTGCTCCAGGGCGACTACCGGACGCTGTTCTACGGCAACGGCGTCGACTTCGCGGATCTGCGCGAGTACCAGCCCGGCGACGACGTCCGGTACATCGACTGGAACGTCACGGCACGGATGAACGAGCCGTACGTCCGCCAGTACGTCGAGGACCGCGAGATCACGGCCTGGTTCCTGCTCGACCTCAGTCCGTCGATCGACTTCGGCACGGCCGAGGCGGAGCGGGCCAAGCGGAGCGTGCTCGTCGACTTCGTCTCGACGCTCGCCCGCGTCCTGACCCGTCGCGGCAATCGCGTCGGAGCGGTGATGTACGGCAGCCGCATCGACCGCACCATTCCCGCCGGCAGCGGCCGGAACCACCTCCTCCGGCTGATCGACGACCTGCTCCGTCAGCCGCGTCTCTCGGCAGCGGGCCTGACCGATCTCGGCTCGTTCCTCGAGGCCGCCTATCGGGCGATCCGGCGGCGATCGCTGGTGTTCATCGTGTCGGACTTCATCAGCAGTCCCGGCTGGGAGCGCCCGCTTCACCTGCTCGCGGCTCGACACGAGGTCGTGGCGGTTCGCCTCTTCGACCCCCGTGAGGTGGAGCTGCCCGACGTGGGGCCGGTCATCGTCGAGGATGCGGAGACCGGCGAGCAGCTCTACGTGGACACCCACGACGCCGGTGTCCGGCGGCGGTTCGGCGAGGCGGCGGCGCGCCGTGAGGCGGAGCTCGAGAGCGCGTTCGGGCGCGCCGGCGTCGACGCCATCGCCCTGTCGACCGACGAGGATCTCGTCGCCGCGATCGTCAGGATCGCCGAGGCGCGTCGCCGGCGGAGGGCCTGATCGATGTCGTTCGCCTGGCCGATCGCGCTCATGCTGGTCGTCCTCGTGCCGGTCGGCGCGGCAGCATACGCATCGATCGGCCGGCGTCGTCTCGCGGCGATCGAGGCAGCCGGAGGGCTCGGCCGGCCGACCGGCCAGCCCGCCGCGGCCGGTCGTGCGCGCTTCGTCGGCCCGGTGGTCATCGCTGCCGGGCTGGCGATCGTCGTCGTCGCCCTCGCCCGACCCCAGGCGGTGCTGAGCGTGCCCCGGCTCGAAGGCACGGTCGTCCTGGCCTTCGACGTCTCGCGCAGCATGGCGGCCACCGACTTCAGCCCGAGCCGGATCGAGGCGGCCAAGGCGGCCGCGCGCTCGTTCGTCGAGCAGGCGCCTCCGACGGTCCAGATCGGTGTCGTGGCCTTCAGCGACGGCGGCGTCTCGGTCCAGGTCCCCACGAGCGACACCGCCGCCGTCGCGGCCGCGATCGATCGCCTGACGCCGCAGCGCGGGACGTCGGTCGCGGGCGGTATCGAGGCGTCGCTCGCGGCGATCGCGACGGCCGAGAACCCGACGGCCGGCTACTACACGAACCGTTCCCCGGGCCCCTCGCCGAGCCCCGTTCCGCCGGGGTCCCACGCCTCGGCCCTCATCGTGCTGCTCAGCGACGGCGAGAACAACGAGCGACCCGATCCCCTCGCGGCGGCGCAGGACGCCGCCAACCGTGGCATCCGGATCGACACGGTCGGGATGGGCACGGCGACGGGCACGAACCTCGAGATCGACGGCTTCACGGTCTTCACGAAGCTGGACGAGGCGGCGTTGCGGGCGATCGCCGACGCGACTGCGGGCACGTACTACGACGCGACGGACGCGGCCGCGCTCACCGGTATCTACGACCAGGTGGCAAACGCCCTCGTCGTGAAGCCGGAGACGACCGAGGTCACGGCGCCTGTGGCGGGCCTCGGGCTCGCGGCGCTGATGGTCGGCGGGCTCGTCTCGCTGATCGGCCTGGGGCGGATCCCCTGATGACGCTCCTCTGGCCGCCGCTCCTGGTCCTGCTCGCGCTCGTGCCACTGCTCGTCGGCGTCTACGTCTGGCGGCTTCGGCGTCGCCGTCCCGTCGCCATCCGCTATTCGAGCCTCAGCCTCGTACGCGACGCCGCCCCCCGCTCGTCACGGATCCGGCGGCACCTTCCGTTCGCCCTGTTCGTCGCGGCCGTCGCCAGCCTGGTGCTGGCGCTCGCCCGGCCGGCCGCGATCGTGGCCGTGCCGACGAGCCAGGCGACGGTCGTCCTGGCCCTCGACGTGTCCGGGAGCATGTGCTCCAGCGACATCCCGCCCACTCGTCTCGCCGCCGCCGAGGACGCCGCGGCGTCCTTCGTCCAGAACCAACCCGCTTCGACGCAGATCGGGATCGTCGCGTTCGCGGGGTTCTCGGAGCTCGTCCAGGCGCCGACGCGGGACCGGGAGCTGCTGCTCGACGCGATCCAGAGCCTCACGACCGGCCGGCGGACGGCGATCGGGAGCGGGATTCTCGGCGCGATCGACGCGATCTCCGAGATCGACCCGGCCGTCCCGAAGAGCCAGGACGATCCATCGACGCCCGGACCGCCGCCCGTCGCGACTGGCGCATACGTGCCGGACATCGTCGTCCTGCTCACCGACGGCGCAAGCAACGCCGGTCCGCAGCCGGTCGACGCCGCGCAGCAGGCGAAGGACCGCGGGATCCGCGTCTACACGATCGGTTTCGGGACGGCCGACGGCGGCGCGTTCAGCGCCGAATGTGCACCCCAGCTCGTCGGACGCGAGCCGTTCGGCGGTCCCGGTCCGGGCGGGTTCGGCGCCCCGGGTGGTGGGTTCGGGGGCCCCGGTGGGGGCGGTCTTGGGGGTGGCGGCGGTGGCGCCTTCCGGCGCGGCATCGACGAGGACACGCTCAAGCAGGTCGCAGACCTGACGGGCGGCAAGTACTACCCGGCCGAAAGTGCGAGCGAGCTGCAGGACGTCTTCGCGAACCTGCCGACGTACCTGATCACGAAGCACGAGGTCACGGAGCTGAGCGTCGTCTTCGTGGCGCTCGGCGCGACTCTCGCGGCCGGCGCGATCCTCCTCGGCCAGGCCTGGCGCCCGCTCCCCTGACCGACGGACGTTCGCGGACACAAAAAAGCGCCCGAAGGAACCGGGCTGGGACGAAACCCACCTCCGGCGCGCCACCCTTGATGTGATCTCGGGCGTCGCCTCCGGAGATCTCCGGTCCCTGCGAATGAGCCTTGCGACTCACCCACCGGATCCGGTCCGGTTCGGCGGTTTCCCGCCGCTCCGACGTCATCTCCATCGGCCCCTTCGGGCAAGACGAACCATACGGACTCGTGGCGCGTCCCCGCAACGGACTTGTCCACGAACTTGCCCCGATTTCGGCGGCACTTATCCCCGACTTTTCGACGACTGTGGACGACCTGTGGACGGCCGCGCGGGAAGGGGCCTCGGTCACCGGCGCCTGGCGCCGGCGAGGCTCGTGCGCTGGGCCCGCGCGACGAGGAGCCCGAGGACCGTCGCCGCCTGGTAGGCCTCCTCCGTCCGATCCGGATCGATCGCGACCGGCACCAGCGGCCCGTGTGCCGGCTCGATCACGATCGACCCTGCGTCACCGCCGCCGACGATGTGGAAGGAGCGGATGTCGGCGTAGCTCCACTCGTGGACGGTCACCTCCCCGCCCGGGCTCGTTCGGCGATGGACGATTCCATCCCCCGTGCCGACGAGCGTCGCGTCGCGACCATGGACCTCGAACCAGAGGTCTTCGTCGCCCGAGCTCTGCTCTGCCGGCGACGGCGGCCGTTGGCGGACGGGGCTCGGCTCCGGGCCCCCGGTCGTGCGATCCATTGAACTTCCCGGCCCGAGGATCACGGGCCGTGCGCCACACCGGGCGTCCGGCGCGCGGCCAGCCGCTTGCAGTGCCGTGTCACCGCCCCGACGATGGCTTCTCAGCGGACTCTCACGGACCCCGACGATCCTCCGGGGGTTCCGTCGTTCGAGGGTGTCATGAAGCTTCGCCTGTTCGCGATCGTCCTCCTGCTCGTGGTCGGAGCCGGCGCCGTGGTCCTCGCCGTACGACCGTCCGCCGCATCGAGCGACCAGGCCCAGCTGCTCACCGCGACGGCGACGCGCCGCACGGTCACCGCCGATGCCGTCGCCACCGGCAACGTCGACTTCTCCGTCGTCTACGACCTCGCCTTCGGAACGACGCCGACGGTCACCGAGTCGCAGAGCTCATCATCCTCGTCGGGTTCGGGCTCGGGCTCGAGCTCCTCCGGCGCCGGCGGCAGCTCGACGACGTGGACCGTCAAGGAGGTTGGCGTCAGTGCGGGCCAGTCGGTGGCGAAGGGCGACGTCCTCGCCGTCGCCGACGCGTCGGACCTCGACGACCAGATCAGCGCTGCGAAGACCCAGCTCCGGATCGACCGGATCAACCTCCGGACCGCGAACGACCAGCTCGACGCGGCCACGACGACGGCGGCGACGCGACAGGCGCGATCCGCGGTCTACCAGGCCCGCATCGCCCGTGCCAGCGGCGAGCAGTCGCTGGCCGATCTCCGCCTGCAACGCTCGTACACGACCCTCCGCGCGCCGGTGGCCGGCATCGTCACCACGGTCAATGCGGTCGGCGGCCTGGCCGCGTCGGGCACCGTCGTCGAGATCGGCGCGGCACCGCTCGACGTCGTTGGCGCGTATGCGGAATCCGACCTCGCCGCGCTCGCGGTTGGCCAGCCGGCGACGGTGACGGTGTCCGCGACCGGCTCGGAGGTGAGTGGCAAGGTCGTCGCCATCGCGCCGACCGCATCGACGTCCGGCGGCTCGAGCAGCGTCGTCAGCTACGACGTCACCATCCAGCTCGTCGATCCGCCGGCCGAGGTCAAGCCAGGGATGTCGGCCGACGTCTCGGTCACGACCGCAACCGCCACCGACGTCCTCGCGGTCCCGGCAGTCGCGCTGTCCGGCGGCGCGAACGGTTATACCGTCGACGTTCGAGCGTCGGACGGCACCGTTCAGCGGCGGCCAGTCGACGTCGGGCTCGTCACGAGCAGCTGGGCCGAGATCAGGAGCGGCCTGTCCGAGGGCGACGTCGTCGTGACCGGCACCACGTCGACACGGCAGTCGACGACGAACGGCTTCGGGGGTGGGCTCGGCGGCGGCCTCGGAGGACCGGGCGCTGGGACCTTCCGCGGTGGGAACGGTGCGAACGGACGGACGCCCACCGTGGTCACCCAACCGTGATCGCTCCGATCGTCGACCTCGACCACGTCTGGAGGATCTACCGGACGGGTCGGGTCGAGGTTCCCGCCCTCGTCGACGCGTCGCTGCGGGTGATGCCAGGTGAGTTCCTCGCGATCGTCGGTCCGTCCGGGTCGGGCAAGTCGACGCTGATGAACGTCGTCGGATGCCTCGATCGGCCGACCTCGGGCGTCTACCGGATCGCCGGCTCGGCCGTGGGGGAGCTCGGTGATGACGCCCTGGCCCACCTTCGGAGCCGGACGATCGGCTTTGTCTTCCAGTCGTTCAATCTCCTGCCCCGAACGTCGGCCCTCGAGAACGTCGCGACACCGCTGCTCTACCAGGGCGTCGGGCGGCGGGAGCGGCAGCACCGGGCGCAGTCCGTCCTCGAGCGGCTCGGCCTGGGCGATCGACTGTCGCACGAGCCGTCGGAGCTGTCGGGCGGCCAGCAGCAACGCGTCGCGATCGCGCGTGCGCTCGTGACGGAGCCTGCGCTCATCCTCGCCGACGAGCCGACGGGCAACCTCGACAGTCACTCCGGGGCCGAGGTCCTGGCGCTCCTGCGGTCGCTCCAAGCGACCGGCCGGACGATCCTCCTGATCACCCACGATTCGGCGGTTGCCGCCGCGGCAGGTCGGCAGGTCCACATCGCCGACGGGCGGCTCGCCGCGTGAACCTGATCGAGCTCGTCCGGCTGGCCCTCGCCCGCCTGGGTTCGAGCCGCCTTCGAGCGGCGCTGACGATGCTCGGTGTCATCATCGGCGTCGCCTCCGTCATCGCCCTCGTCTCGGTCGGGCAGGGTGCGACCAGCGGCATCACCGCGAGCCTCGAGGGACTCGGCACGAACCTCCTGACGATCACCCCCGGGGCGACGCGGACGGGGATCACGCGGGGCGCAGCGGGCTCTTCGACGACGCTCACGGTCGACGATGCGACTGCGATCGGCGGCATCGACACGGTCGGCGCGGTCGCACCCGAGCTGTCGAGCCAGGCGCTCGTGGTCGCCGGCGGGCAGAACACCACCACGACGGTCGTCGGCACCACGGACGCGTACCTCGGGATCAGGAACTATCAGCTGTGGCAGGGCTCGTTCCTGACCGACGCGTCCGTCGCGAACTCGCTCCGCGTCGCGGTTCTGGGGGCGACGACCGCCGACGACCTCGGGCTGGGCGCCGACTCGATCGGCAGCCAGATCACGATCGGCGGCCTGCCGTTCCAGCTCGTCGGCATCCTCCAGCCGAAGGGCAGCGTCGGGATCGCCAACCAGGACGACCTGGCCCTCGTCCCGATCTCGACCGTCCGCCGCCACTTCGTCGGCGGCGACAGCGTCCGGGCGATCGACGTCAGTGTCCGGACCGCGGATGAGATTCCCCTGGCCGAAGCCGAGCTCGAGCAGATGCTGCGTGCTCGCCACGGCCTCAGCGGGACCGCGGCGGACGACTTCAACATCGCCGACCAGGCGCAGCTTCTCGACACCGTCTCGTCGATCACGGGCACGCTGACGATCCT
>DASXWX010000126.1:0-3245 GCA_036503395.1 Candidatus Limnocylindrales bacterium | reverse complement strand
GGGGTCGGCGTCGACAACGTCGACCTCGACGCCGCCACGCGGGCCGGGATCGTCGTCGTCAACGCGCCCACCGGCAACACGATCGCGGCCGCCGAGCACACGCTCGGGCTCCTCTACGCCCTCGCCCGTCGGATCCCGGCCGCGGACGCGTCGATCCGGCGCGGCGAGTGGAAGCGCTCCGCGTTCACGGGCGTCGAGCTCCGCGGGCGAACGATCGGGATCGTCGGCATGGGCAAGATCGGCCAGGCGATCGCCGCCCGAGCACGGGCGATGGAGATGCACGTCGTCGCATCGGACCCATACCTGTCCGTCGAGCAGGCGGCCCACCACGGTGCCGAGCTCGTCGAGCTCCCGGAGCTCCTCGGGTGCGCCGACGCGATCACCGTCCACGTGCCACTGACGCGCGCGACCCGGGGGCTCATCGGCGAGGCCGAGATCGCCCGGATGAAGCCGACCGCGTTCATCCTCAACGTTGCCCGCGGCGGGATCGTCGACGAGGCCGCGGCCGCCCGCGCGCTCGCCGAGGGCCGGCTCGGTGGTGCGGCCTTCGACGTCTACGACCCCGAGCCGCCGCTACCGGAATCGCCGCTCCGCGCGGCGCCGAACACCGTCCTGACGCCGCACCTCGGAGCGTCGACGGAGGAGGCCCAGGTCGCCGTTGCCGAGGAGGTCGCCGACCAGATCCTCGACGTCCTCGCCGGGCGGTCGGCCCGATACGCCGTCAATGCCCCCCTCCTCTCGCCCGAGACCGCGCGCGTCCTCGAGCCGTACGTCCCGCTGGCCGAGCTCCTCGGCCGGTTCCATGCCCAGTTCGCCCGCGGTCGCGCGACGAAGCTGACCCTCGAGATCGCCGGCGAGCCCTCGGCGCACGACGCGGCTCCCCTGGTGGCCGCGACGCTCCGCGGCCTCCTCGAATCCACGACTACCGAGCGAGTCAACCTCGTGAACGCGGGCTCCGTCGCCAAGGCGCGCGGGATCACCCTGGCCGAGCATCGGACGCCCGACGCCGGTCCGTACGCGGCGCTGCTCACGCTGTCCGGGACGGCCGGTGGCCGCGCGACGAGCGTCGGTGGCACGGTGATCGGCGGCGAGCCGTGGATCGTCCGCCTGGACGACTACTGGATCGACATGGCGCCGTCCGAGGTCATGCTGATCACGCGCCACCACGACAGGCCCGGAACGATGGGCCGGATCGGGCAGATCCTCGGCGAGGCCGACGTCAACATCAGCGCGATGCACCTCGCCCGCTCCGCGCCCCGTGCCGACGCGCTCATGGTCCTCGCCCTCGACGACGACGTCGCGGCCTCGGTCGTCGAGGCGATCCGCGACCACGGCTCGGTCCTCGACGCCTGGCCGATCCGTCTCGGCCACGAGCATTGAAGTCCGCGGGTGGGCTCGGCGTCCCGGGTGACCTGGACGCAACCCTCGTCCTCGTGCGGCACGGCGAGACCGAGTTCATCGTCGAGGGCCGGTTCCAGGGGCGGGCCCAGACACCGCTGACCTCGACCGGGCTTCGACAGGCGGCGCTGGCCGGCCGGCGGCTCGCGGCCCGCGCGCCCGAGCGCGGCCTCGCCCCGATGCCGATCCCGCCCGGCGAGCCGCTCGAGATCGCCCACTCGCCGCTGCGACGGACGGCCCAGACCGCCGACGCGATCGCCGCCGCCTTCACCGACGCGGGACGCGCCGCGCCCGATCGCCGGCCGGAGCCGGGGCTCGCCGAGATCGGACAGGGAGAGTGGGAGGGCCTGCTCGGGAGCGAGGTCGCCGCGCGCTGGCCGGACCTCCTCGCCGCCTGGCGACGTGACCCGACGAGCGCCTGGGGTCCCGGCGGCGAATCGCTCGAGGAGGTCGCGGCGCGCCTGCGGCCGGCTCTCGAGTCGATCCTCGTGAGGCTCGCGGCCGACGCGCAGCCGCCGGCGGCCGACCGCTCGCCGGTGGCGGGCTACGCGCCGCCGATGCCGCCCGACCAGCCGTGGACGATCCTCGTCGCCCACGACGGGGTCTTCAAGGTCGCCCTCCTCGGGCTCCTCGGACTCGGCCCGGACGCATTCTGGCGGTTCCCGTTCGTTCTCGGCGGGATCACGATCGTCGAGATCCGGGGTGGCAGGCCGGTGCTCCGCGCGCACAACCTCGCCGATCACCTCGCCCCGCTCGCCGAGACCGAGCCGGCCGAGGAGGCCGCGGCCGAGCGAGCGGCCGAGGAGCGGGAGCGCAGCGGCGCCCTCTAGCGCTGCCGGCGGGTCCGGAACGCCTTCCGGTCGCTCCGGCGGAACGCGAGCCTGAGGAGCGCGAGTCGGAGCCGGCCGACCGCATCGCGCAGGGCGCGGACACGCTCTGGCGCGAGCTCCCGGCGGGCATAGGCGACCTCCACCTTCGCGTTCGCGACCGTCTGGAGCTCCGGGCGTGCAAACGGCAGGACATCGCCGAGGCTCGTCGCGTATTCGTAGACGGTCTGGGTCGGGCGCGGACCGAACCCGAAACGGGCCGCGAGCCTGACGAGCGAGCCGTAGGCCGTCTCGCCGGTGAGCTGGCGGGGTCCGCGCCGGTAGGCGACGGCCGCCAGGATCCCGAAGGCGCTCACGAGAAGGATCGCGACGACGGCGAAGGCCGCCGGCGGCGGTGCGCCGGACGAGCCGACCCCGGTGGCCGGCGGTGGTCCGATCTCCTGTGCCGCGCGCGACCGCAGGTCCGGGTCGTTCACCCCTTCGTCCCCAGAGGCTGATGCACGCGGCGAGCGCGACGGCACGGGCGAACCGAGCGGGATCTGCGGGATCTGCGCGAGGTTGCCGCCCGTCGGGTCGAAGTCGACCCAGCCGTAGCCGGGGAAATAGACCTGGACCCAGGCGTGGGAGTTGCTGTTTCGGAGGGTCTCGACCCCGTCCGAGTCCCGCTCGCCGGGCAGGAAGCCCTGGACGACCCGGGACGGGATGCCCTCGCTCCGGAGGAGGATCGCCATCGTGGTCGCGTAGTACTGGCAGTAGCCCACCCGGTAGTGGGCGAAGCACTCGACGACGCCGAGCGCGCCGCAATCGACGTTGCTGATGTCGGCCGAATACGTGAAGCGTGACGAGTGGAACTCGTCGACGAGCGCCTTGGCGAGATCGTAGGGGCTGTCGTGGTCGCCAAGCCCGGCCTCGACGCGATCGATGAGGGCCTGTGCGTCGGGCCCGATCGCGGTCTTGGGGAAGGAGAGATACGTCCCGGTCACGTCCGCGGGATAGTCCGTCCCGGCGGCGCGGAGGCGG
>DASXWX010000125.1:0-9404 GCA_036503395.1 Candidatus Limnocylindrales bacterium | reverse complement strand
CGCCGCCGACCTCGGCGATCGGGGCGAGCGTCGCCACCGTCTCGGTGTCGTCGTCGACGTAGCCCGGCATCCGGATCTCGCGCACGACCGCATCGATGTCCTGCTGGCCGTTGTAGAGGGCCGCGGCGACCCGGTTGTGGCCGTCCTCGACCCAGTAGCCGTCGCCGAACCGGACGAGGTCGACCGGCGGCATGATGTCGAGCCGGTCCGTGGCCCGACGGATCCGCGCCCACCGGCCCTGCCAGTTGCGGGATCGGAAGTCGGGCAGGGGCAGGAAGTCGCCGCCTCGCTGGGCGGGGCCGGCAACGGCCGTCCCGACGATCTCGTCGACCGGTACCGACCGGAGACCGACGTCCCGCCCGAGGGCGCGCCGTGCCTCAGGATGGAGCTCGAAGAGGTTCGCGAGCGGTGCCCGGGCGCGTGTCGCGAGCCGCGAGCGTCGTGCCGCCGACCGGTCGCGCCAGGCGGCCGCCGCCCGACGTCCCGTGTCGCCGGTGAACCGCCCGACGTTCTCCGAACCGGTCGTGGCGGCTCGGCGCGCACCGCTCCGCAGTCGTTCCCAGCCGGCGAAGGCGAGCAGCAGCAGGGGGCCGGCGACCCGGAACGCGGTCGCGATCCGGCCGCCCCGGCGAGCGGCGTCGAGGAGGCGTGAGAGGAGCGGCTGCACGACGGTTCGAGCCTAGCATCGAGCGGTCCCGACCCGATCGGTTCGTGTGAACGGATGTGCGAAATGCGCGCCGGGCGGTGGTATCCTCCGACCGGATGGACGACGCTTCCCGCCTCCTCGCCGCGGAGGCCTTCGACGAGGTCGATCGGACGGTCGAAAGCGCGCTCCGTCCGCGGACGCTCGACGAGTACGTCGGCCAGCGCGAGGTCAAGGCCACGCTGTCGGTCCTGCTCGCGGCGGCGAAGGGGAGGGGAGAGGCCGCGGACCACGTCCTCCTTTACGGCCCGCCGGGCCTCGGCAAGACGACGCTGGCGACGATCGTCGCCAGGGAGCTCGGCGTCAGCATTCGGTACACGTCGGGGCCGGCCGTCGAGCGACCCGGCGACCTCGCCGCGGTCCTGACCGCGCTCGACGAGCGGGACGTCCTCTTCATCGACGAGATCCACCGCCTGCCCAAGGCCGTCGAGGAGATCCTCTATCCCGCGATGGAGGACTTCGCTCTCGACGTCATGATCGGCAAGGGCCCGTCCGCGCGGTCCCTCCGGCTCAGCCTGAAGCCGTTCACGGTCGTCGGCGCGACGACACGAGCCGGCCGCATCAGCTCGCCGCTCCGCGACCGCTTCGGCGCCACCTACCGGCTCGATTTCTACGAGGAGGACGACCTGGCGGCGATCGTTCGCCGGTCGGCCGGCATCCTCGGGGTCGAGGTCACCGCGGGTGCCGCGCCGGCGATCGCGAGGCGTGGGCGAGGCACGCCGCGGATCGTGAATCGCCTCCTCAAGCGCGTCCGCGACCACGCCGAGGTCCACGGCGACGGCCGCGTCGACGAGGGGGCGGTCCGGGAGGCAATGCGGACCCTCGAGATCGACGACGAAGGGCTGGACTCGACCGACCGGAAGCTCCTCGCCGCGATCGTCCAGAAGTTCGGGTCGGGGCCCGTCGGGGTCCAGGCGCTCGCGGCCGTGCTGTCCGAGGAGGTCGAGACGATCGAGGACGTCTACGAGCCGTTCCTCCTCCGCCTGGGGTTCCTCGACCGCACGCCTCAGGGGCGGATCGCGACCGAGTCCGCGCGTCAGCATCTCGCCCGGCACGGCTACGAGATCCCGCCGCCACGCCGGACCGACGGCGACGGACCGGGGCTCTGGGACGTGGGGGCCCAGGGCGCCGACCGGACTGAGAGCTAGATGGACGGCCTCGAGCCGCTCGGGCGGAGCCTCGTGATCCTCGGCGTCGTCCTCGCGGCGATCGGGGCCGTGCTGCTCCTGGGGCCGCGGGTCCCGCTCCTCGGCCGGCTGCCCGGCGACATCAGGATCGAGCGCGACGGCCTCACGATCTACCTCCCGATCGCGACGATGCTCATCGTCTCGGTGGTCCTCTCGGTGCTGCTCAGCCTGCTGTCGCGACGTTGACGGCCACCACCTTCGAGGTCGTCGCGAACGACCGGTCGTCGCGGGCACGGCTCGGCCGGCTGACGTTGCCGCACGGCGTCGTCGAGACGCCGCAGTTCATGCCGGTCGGCACGAACGCGACGGTCAAGGCGCTCGACCCCGATGACCTGCGCGAGGTCGACGCGACGATCATCCTCGCCAACACCTACCACCTCGAGCTCCGCCCGGGCTCCGACCGGATCGAGCGGTTCGGCGGCCTCCACAGATTCATGGCCTGGGATCGGCCGATCCTCACCGACTCGGGCGGCTTCCAGGTGGTCTCCCTCGGCCACCTGCGGACCGTGAGCGAGGACGGCGTGACGTTCCGGAGCCACGTCGACGGGCGCCTGCTGACGTTCAGCCCCGAACGCTCGATCGCGATCCAGGAGGCCCTCGGGGCCGACGTCGCGGTCGCCTTCGATCAGCCGGTTCCGCCGGTCGCCTCGGCTCCCGCGCTCGTCCGGGAGGCCACCGAACGAACCGCTCGCTGGGCCGAGCGATCGCTCGCGGCGCACGGCCGGGCCGATCAGGCCCTGTTCGGGATCGTCCAGGGCGGGCTGGATCCCGAGCTCCGGGCGTGGTCGGCCCGCGCGACGGCCGATCTCCGCTTCGACGGCCTCTGCATCGGCGGCCTCGCCGGCGACGAGACGCCGGGCCAGCGGGGCGACGCCATCGACGTCACCGTCGAGGCCCTGGTGGACGATCGTCGCGTGCGGTATCTCATGGGCCTGGGATCGCCGGCCGACCTCCTCGACGCGGTCGTTCGCGGGATCGACCTGTTCGATTCGGTCCTGCCGGCGCGGGTCGCCCGCAACGCCCAGCTGTGGGTCCCGGGGGCGCGGCTCAATCTCAGGAACGCCCGGTTTCTCGACGATCCCGAGCCGGTCCAGGAGGACTGCCGGTGCCGGCTCTGCCGGACGTTCTCGCGGGCCTACCTCGCGCACCTCTTCCGGGCCGACGAACTGCTCGCGTATCGGCTCGCGACGTGCCACAACCTGACCTTCATCCTCGACTTCATGGCCCGGATACGGGCTGCTCTCCGGACCGGCACGTTGCCTACAATCGTCCCGGAGCTTCGCGCACGGGCCGGCCGGTTGAGTGCCGGTGAAGCCGCAGGCATGTCCGCGTGAAGCGACGACGGATACCGTGGATCTCAGCGCGGAGGCGAACCGATGGCGTCCCGAGACCGACCGCGCCGCGAAGCGAAGAAGAAGCCGAAGGACCGCGCCGGCCAACCGAAGCTGCAGCCCCTCACCGAGCCGCCGCAGCAGGTCGAGGTCATCCGCAAGCCGCGGAAGCCGAAGCCGGTCGTCGAAGAGGACGAGCAGGAAGGCTAGGGCGGGTCGAGCGCCGGGACGCTCGCTCCGTTGAGGAACCGTGAGGAGCGAGGCCAGATGGCGTTGACACAGCGACCGCTCGAGCGCAACGGCTCGGCGAATGGCGAGCGATCGAAGGCGGTCGACGCCGCGATCCTCTCGATCGAGAAGCAGTTCGGGGCCGGGGCGATCATGAAGCTCGGCTCGGCCCAGCGTCAGCAGGTCGAGTCGATCCCGTCCGGCTCGATCGCGCTCGACCTCGCCCTCGGTGTCGGCGGGATCCCGCGCGGCCGGATCACCGAGATCTTCGGCCCCGAGTCGTCGGGCAAGACGACCGTCTGTCAGCACGTGATCGCCGAGGCCCAGCGCCGCGGCGGCGTCGCAGCCTTCATCGACGTCGAGCACGCCCTCGACCCGACCTACGCGCGGGCCTGCGGCGTGAACGTCGACGAGCTCCTCGTGAGCCAGCCGGACACCGGCGAGCAGGCACTCGAGATCACCGAGACCCTCATCCGCTCCGGTGGCGTCGACGTCGTCGTCGTCGACTCGGTCGCCGCGCTCGTGCCACGCGCCGAGATCGAGGGGGAGATGGGCGACAGCTTCGTCGGCATCCAGGCCCGGCTCATGAGCCAGGCACTCCGGAAGCTGACGGGGGCGGTCAGTCGCTCGAATACCGCCCTCGTCTTCACGAACCAGCTGCGCGAGAAGATCGGGGTGATGTTCGGGAACCCCGAGACGACGCCCGGCGGTCGCGCGCTCAAGTTCTATGCCTCCGTCCGGCTCGACATCCGCCGGGTCGAGACGATCAAGTCGGGCACGGACTCGATCGGCAACCGCGTCCGGGTCAAGATCGTGAAGAACAAGGTGGCGCCGCCGTTCCGCGTCGCAGAGTTCGACGTGATGTACGGCGAGGGGATCAGCCGCGAGGGTGGCCTCCTCGACGTCGGGGTCGCGATGGACGCGGTGACCAAGACGGGCGCCTGGTTCACCTATGGCGAGACGCGCCTCGGGCAGGGCCGCGAGGCGGCGAAGGACTTCCTTCGGCAGAACCCGTCGATCGGCGAGGAGATCGAGCGGGCGATCCGCGGCCGGATTTCGGATGTGGCGGTCCCGGTCGAGGGCATCGAGGAAGCCGAATAGGCTCGGCGTGATCCGGGCCGCCTGCGGCGTTGCCGACTCGGATCGTCCGCTCACGCACCACCAAGTGCGCTCGCGGCCGATCCTCCCCGGCGCCTTGCATCCGGACCGGCTGACGCCGCGCCTCGATACCGGCGAGCGCCACCCGATCTCGGTCCGCGCCGCGGCCTTGCGGCTGGGCCACCTGGCAGCGCCGCCGGACGACCCCGAAGTGCGCTCGCGGCCGCTCCTCGGGCGCGCCTTGCATTCGTGGCGCCTGGCGCCGTCGCTGAGTGATGATTGTGTCCGCTCGGCCGGTCCTCGCCGGCCCTTTGCGTCCGGGCCTGTTGACGGCGCGTGTCGTGGCCGGACAGTCGTGATACCGGCCGTCCGATGACGGCGCGACGACCCTCGTTCACCGAGCGACGTGAGCGGCGGGCCGCGGTCGAGGATCCGAGCGTTGTGCTCGAGGCGGCGCTGCGGTTCCTCGAGGCGCGGCCGCGGTCCGTGGCCGAGGTTCGGCGGCGCCTCACGACCGCGGGCTACCGCCCGGACCTCGTCGAGGGCGCCGTCGACCGTCTGATCGACCTGCATGTCCTCGACGACGTGAGCTTTGCGACGGTCTGGGTCGAGTCGCGCGACCGCGCACATCCGCGTGGCGAGATCGCGCTCCGGCGGGAGCTCGCGCTGAAGGGCATCGACCGGACGGTCGTCGATCGGGTCCTCGGCGAGCGGCGCGACGGGCAGGAGGACTCGGCCGACCTCGAGCGGGCCCGACGCCTCCTCGAGCGCCAACGCCGAACGCTCGCCCGCGAGCCTGACCCCCGACGGCGCCGGGCCAGGGCCTACGCGCTGCTCGCGCGGAATGGCTTCGATCCCGAGACGGCCTCGCGGCTGAGCCGGGAGGCGGCGACCGTCGAGGAGGATCAGCTCACCGAGTAGGCGCCGGATCCGCCCTCATTCGCGCTCGCTGGTCATCCGGCTCGCGACGGACATCGCCAGCGACATCGCCTCGGCGAGGCCCAGCCTCGCGCCCTCTGTCCGGAGCGAGACGACGACAGCCGGCTCGAGCCGCTCGGCGAGCTCCGCCTCGACCGGTCGATCGGCGCCTGGGTCGGGGACGATGCCCGACGCTTCCGCGACCGCGTCGGCTGCCCCGAGCAACCGTGCGGCGGCCTCGGGATCTCCGCTCCGAACCGCGATCGCCGCGAGCGACGGCAGCTCGTTCACGACGAGGTACCGGTTGTCGAGGTCGCGGGCCATGCTCAGCACCGCGGCGTGCCGGCGGGCCGCATCGACGAGGTTTCCGCGCTCGAAGGCCAGGTCTCCGAGGTTCGCGATCTCGACGGCGACGGAGAATCGATCGCCGAGCTCGCGGCGGTAGGCGAGGCTCGCCTCGAACCGACGCTCGGCCTCGTCGAGGTCGCCGGCCGTGTGGGCCGCCCACGCGAGCATGTGCAGCCCGCCGCGTCGCGCCAGAGGACCGGCGTCTTCGATCGCGAGGGCCTGCCCGGCGAACCGTTCGATCGCGGCGGCATCGCCGGCCCGAAACGCGACGCGGGCGAGGTTGACGCAGGCGAGCGCCTCCGTCTCGGGATCACCGGCTTCTCGGGCCGCGACCACTGCCCGCGACGCATGCGCCTCGGCCGCGGCCTGGTCGCCCTGCCGAAACGCCAGCTCGGCGGCGGCGACGATCGCGGCTGCGTACCGTGGCGGCACTGGCAGACTCGCGGCGTCGACGGTTGCCAGGACGCGCTCGGTGAGCGCCCGGCCGAGATCGACCAGCCCGGCATCCTGCCAGAACCTCGGCAGCGCGGCGACGAGCCGGACGGCCGCGCGACGATCGTGGGCGATCAGCCATTCCACCGCGTCCGGGACCCGCTCCCCGGCCCCAAGCAGGCGTCGCGCGACGGCCTCGTAGCCCGGTCCCGCCAGCACGGCAGACGTCTGCTCGGCGAGCTCGAGGATGTCGTACGCGGCTGCGGCCTCGTCCGCGAGCCGGGCGGCCTCGGGCATTTCGGACTCCTTCGGCGCGGTCGCGTGGGATGGATCGTGCGGCCTCGGCGAAGGCGCCTTTCGGCCCCCCACCGGCGACCCGTAGTAGGCTAGCGAGACTCGACACGAGCCGGCGGGAAGGCCGCCGGACTCGACGACGACAAGCTCGATTTCGTCCTCGCGACCATGCTGCATCGGCGACCTGCCCAGCCCGCCGCCGAACCGTCCCCGCAGGGGTCGCGCTGAAACAACCAATCTCGGCGCCCCGGCCATCCGGCGGCCGCCGGGCGGGGAGGAACTGAAGATGGTGGAGACGCCCGTCGCCGTGGCGGCCGCGATCCTCGCGGCACTCATCGGCGGGGTGATCGGATTCGTGGTCACCGGCCGCGTCTGGGCGCCGCAGATCGTCAAGGCGGCCCAGGCCGAGGCCAGGCGGATCGTCGCCGAGGCACGCGAGCGACAGAAGGACCTGATCCTCGAGGCCAAGGACGAGAAGCTCCGGCTGCAGCGGGAGGCTGAGGACGAGGCTCGGGCGAAACGGTCGGAGCTGAGCGGCTTCGAGCGACGCCTCCTCCAGCGAGACGAACAGCTCGACGAGCGCGCCGACATGCTGGAGGAGCGAAACCGCAAGCTGCTCGACCGCGAACGGGAGATCGAGCGGGCGCGCGAAGAGGTCTCGCGGCTCCACGGGGAGCAGGTAACCGCCCTCGAGCGGGTCAGCGGTCTCTCGGCGGACGATGCCAAGGCCCAGCTCATCGAGGCCGTCCGCGAGGACGCCGAGCACGACGCCGTGCGCGTCGCTCGGGCCATCGAGCGGCAGGCCCGCGAGGAGGCCCAGGAGAAGGCCCGGGACATCATCGTGACGGCGATGCAGCGTGTCGCCGCCGACCACACCGCCGAGCACAACGTCACGACCATCCACCTTCCGTCGGACGAGATGAAGGGCCGGATCATCGGCCGCGAGGGCCGCAACATCCGAGCGCTCGAGCAGGCCACGGGCGTCGACCTGATCATCGACGACACGCCCGAGACCGTCGTCGTCTCCGGCTTCGATCCCGTCCGGCGCGAGATCGCCCGGATGGCCCTCACGAAGCTCATCCAGGACGGCCGGATCCATCCCGGCCGGATCGAGGAGATCGTCAACAAGGCCCGGGCCGAGGTCGAGCTGCTGATCCGCCAGGCCGGGGATCAGGCCGCCTACGACGCCGGGACGCCGGGGCTGCCGCCCGAGGTCGTCAAGCTCCTCGGCCGTCTCAAGTACCGGACGAGCTACGGCCAGAACGTGCTCGTCCATTCGCTCGAGACGAGCGGCATCGCCGGCGTGATCGCGGCGGAGCTCGGCGCGGACGTCCAGATCAGCAAGCTCGGCGGCCTCCTCCACGACATCGGCAAGGCCGTCGACCACGAGGTCGAGGGGCCGCACGCCGCGATCGGCGCCCAGATCGCGCAGCGCCACAACCTGCCGTTCAAGGTCGTGAACGCGATCGCCGCCCACCATCAGGAGGTCGAGTACGCCTGCCTCGAGGCGCCGATCGTCCAGGTCGCGGACGCGATCAGCGCCTCCCGACCCGGCGCACGTGGCGAGGCCGTGGAGACCTACGTCAAGCGCCTCGAGGATCTCCAGGCGATCGCCGAGAGCTTCACCGGCGTCGACCGATCGTTCGCGGTCCAGGCCGGGCGTGAGGTCCGGATCCTCGTCCGGCCGGAGGAGATCGACGACCTGACCGCGACCCGGCTCGCCCGCGACGTCGTCCGCAAGATCGAGGAGACGCTGACCTATCCGGGTCAGATCAAGGTCACGGTCATCCGCGAGACGCGCGCCGTCGAGTACGCGAAGTAGGCGTGGCCGCGCCTGACGATCGACCCGGGCGAACGCGCCTCGGCGCCCAACCGAACAGCGACCCGCCGCGACGCCCGGGTGCCTGCCGCGTCCTGCTCATCGGCGACGTCATCGGCAAGCCCGGGCGGCGGGCGATCGAGGAGCACCTGCCGGCGCTGCGCGACGAGCGCGGCCTCGACTTCGTGGTGGCGAACGGCGAGAACGTGGCCGGGGGCGCCGGCCTGACCGAGTCGACCGCGCGTGCCCTCTTCGACGCCGGCGTCGACGTCATCACGTCCGGCAACCACATCTGGGACAAGCGCGAGATCTATCCGGTCCTCGAGCGCGAGGAGCGGATCCTTCGCCCGCTCAACTACGGCACTCACGGCGTTCCCGGCCGGGGCTGGGGGGTCTACGAGGCCCTCGACGGCACGCACGTCGCGGTCGTGAACCTGATTGGCCGGACCTTCATGCAGCCGCTGGACAACCCCTTCACGGAGGCCGACCGGCTGCTCGACGAGGCGTCCGAGCCGCTGCCGCCCGTACGGCTCGTCGACTTCCACTGCGAGATCACGTCGGAGAAGAACGCCCTCGGGCTCCATCTCGATGGGCGCGTCAGCGCGGTCGTCGGGACGCACACCCACATCGTGACCGGCGACGAGCGGATCCTGCCGAACGGCACGGGCTACCAGTCCGATCTCGGGATGACGGGCCCGATCTGGAGCGTGATCGGCTTCGACCCGGCGACGGTCCTGCCCCGGTTCCTGAACGGCCTGCCGACGCGGTTCGAGGTCGGGAGCGGGCCGGTCGTGATCAACGCGGCCCAGGTCGACGTCGACCCGGCCACCGGCCGGGCGCTCGAGATCGTCCGGATCCAACGGCTCGTCGAGGTCACGTGACCACGGACCGGCACGAGCCGCCCCGCCAGCCCGTCGTGCCGCCGGCACCGTCAACGATCGATCTCCACACCCATTCGACGCGCTCGGACGGCGTCCTCCCGCCGGCCGCGCTCATCGCCGACGCCGCGGCCGCGGGCGTGAGGCTGCTGGCGCTCACCGATCACG
>DASXWX010000124.1:0-2636 GCA_036503395.1 Candidatus Limnocylindrales bacterium | reverse complement strand
GGCAGAGCTCATCGAGCTGGGCCGTGAACACCCGAGGCGACACGGCGGGATAACCGACCGAGGGAGGCATCCCGGGCTCGCGGACGTAGTGGTACATGACCACCACCGGGTACAGCTCGGCCATCGCTCGGCGTTTCGCTCCAAGGGTCGAGCCGGCCGCTCGCGCGCCGACAAGTCGTAATACGACTCAGCCTAACAGACGGCCATCGCCCCGAGTCCGCCGCGACGCTTCGAAGGAGCGTGGCATCATCGATCGACCCACGACCCAGGAGGACGACCGACCCGTGCCGCCGATCACCGAGCTGTCCCGGATCGAGCCCGTCTATCTCGCCCGGCTCGACAAGCAGGGCATCTTCACGACCGGGCTCCTACTCGAGGTGAGCGAGACGCCGACCCGGCGCCAGTACCTCGCCGACCAGGTCGGCGCGTCTACGAACGACGTGCTGACGTGGCGCGATGAGGCGCTCATGCTCAACCTCGCCGGCTTCGGGCCGGCCGAGCACCAGCTCCTCGTCCAGGCCGGGATCGACGGCGCGCACGACATCCTGGCCCTCCCGCTCGACGAGTTCGGCCATCGTCTTCGGCGCGCGGCCACCGAGCTCAACGTGGAGCCGCCGGACGACCTCCGGATCGAGGGCTGGTGGGAGCAGGCGAAGACGCTCGAGGAGGAATAGCCGAGGCCCGAGCGAGGCGCCCGGCGGCCACGGCTACGATGCGCGTGTGACCTCGTCGCCGACCACGCAGGAGACGCTCGCTCGGGAGCCGATCGGCGGGCAGACCGTCCGCTCGGCGGGCAGGGCCGGTCGGCGGCCGCTTGCCCTCGTCGGCGGTCTCGCGGTCGCGGTCGCGACGGCCCTCGCCCTTGTCGCGCTGGCCGTTCCGCTCTTCCTCAACCCGGTGTGGGTCGGGTTCGAGCAGGAGCGGTCGCGCGCGGACGCATTCACCGGCTACTCGCTGCCCGAGCTCCACGCCGTGACGGGGTCGCTCCTCCACGATCTCGTCGTCGGGCCTGGCGCGTTCGACGCGACCGACGCCTCCGGTCGCCCCGTGCTCTCCGAGCGCGAGCGGGCGCATCTGCGCGACGTCCGGGCCGTGTTCGGCGTCGCGCTCGCCGTCGCGGTCGCCAGCGTGGCGATCGTCATGGTCGGCGGCATCGTGGGCCGTTCGCGGCCCGGGTTCTGGCGCGCCGTCCGACTCGGCGCCGGCGGCCTGGCGGTGGCCGTCGTGGCCCTCGGCGCGGTGGCGCTCGTCGCATTCGATGCCGCATTCGAGCTGTTCCACCGGCTCTTCTTCGCCGCCGGGTCGTACACGTTCGACCCTCGAACCGACCGCCTCGTGCAGCTCTTTCCGGACCAGTTCTGGTCAGAGACCACGATCCTCCTCGGGCTCGTCCTGCTGTTGCTCGCCTGGGACGTGCGGCGGTTCGCCGGGCGCCGAGCGGCGCGGCTGTCCGGGTGAGCGGCATCCCGATCGCCAGCGTCGCCGGCTTCGAGATCCGGCTCCACCTGTCGTGGATCCCGATCCTCGTGTTCCTGACGCTCAGCATCCTGACCGAGCTGACCTCGCTCGACGGCGGCCTTCCCGAGGTGGCCGCGTGGTCGATGGCGTTGACGGTCGCGTTCGGTTTCCTCGTCTCGGTTCTGCTCCACGAGCTCGGCCACGCGATCGTCGCGCGCCGGCTGGGGATCCGGAGCGGCGCGATCACGCTCTTCTTCTTCGGCGGAACGGCGTCGGTCGAGCTCGAGGCGTTCCGGCCCGAGGACGAGGTCCGGATCGCTGCCGCCGGCCCGATCACGAGCCTCGCCCTGGCAGTGGTCCTCGTGGCCGTGGGTTTCCTCGTCAGCGCGTTGCCCGGTGAACCCGCGGGGATCGTCGGCAGCGCCGCGCTGGTGCTCGGTGTCCTCAACGGCCTGCTCGGGCTCGTCAACCTCGTGCCGGGCTTCCCCCTCGACGGCGGCCGCGTGCTGCGCGCGATCGTGTGGGGCCGGACCCGTGACGAGCGCCGTGGGACCGTGGCCGCCGCGCGCGCCGGACGGATGGCGGGATGGGCCCTGACGATCGTCGGCATCGTCGTCGGGCTCCGCGGTGACGGGGTCGACGGGATCATGCTGATGATCTCGGGCTGGTTCCTCTCGAACGCCGCCGCCGCGATGGACCGCCGGATCGTGGTCGAGGACCTGCTGCGCGGCGTCCAGGTCGACGAGGCGGTCGAGCGTGACATCCCCCGGATCAGTCCGCAGCTCACCGTCGACACGTTCGCCGACCAGTTCCAGTCGGGCGCGGCGACCGCGATCCCGGTCGTTCGCGACGATCGCCTGCTCGGGCTCGTCGGGCTGTCGCAGCTGCGCCGGGTGGCCCGCGGACGCTGGCCCACGACCCGGGCCGAGGACCTGATGGTCGCGATCGACGAGCTGCCCGCGCTCCACCCAGAGGACGCGCTCTGGCCGGCGATCGAGACGCTCAGGCGGAGCGGCCTCGACGGGTTGCCCGTCCTCGGCGAGAGCGGGCTGCTCGGGCTGCTGACGCGGCGGTCGGTGAGCGCGGCGATCGCCCGTCATGCCCGCGCGCTCGCGTCGTGAACGTGACGGAGGTTCCGCTGCCGGCCGGGCTGCTCTCCGTGGAGGAGGCCGTCGAGG
>DASXWX010000123.1:0-5736 GCA_036503395.1 Candidatus Limnocylindrales bacterium | reverse complement strand
GACCGCGGCCCTCGAGGCGGCCGGCGTCCCGACGGGGATGGTCGGCACGGCCGGTCTTCGCGTGGGCGGGCTCGACGAACCGAACCCCGAGCACGTGACTACCCCTGGAGCGCCCGACCTCCAGCGCGCGCTTCGAGCGATGCGGCTCGCGGATGATGCAGCGGGCGTCGTCGAGACGACGTCGCACGGCCTCGCCCTCGAGCGCGTCGCCGGGATCGCGTACGACGCGGCGATCGTCACGAACGTCACCCACGAGCACCTCGACTTCCACGGCACCTTCGAGGCGTACCGGGCGGCCAAGCTGTCGCTGTTCGAGCGGCTCGCCACGCGGCGGCCGTCGAAGGCGATCGCCTGGCCGCGGCTCGCGATCGTCAACGTCGACGACCCGAGCGCCGACCTGTTCGAGGCCGTCGGGCGAGAGGCCGGCGCCCGCGTCGTCCGCTACGGGACCGACGAGCGGGCGGATGTCCGGGCGACGAGGGTCGAGGAGGACGCGCGCCGCCTGCGGGTGGCCTTCGTCGCGCCGTCTGGCGAGCGGACGCTCGAGCTGCGGCTGGCCGGCCGGTTCAACGTCCACAACGCGCTGGCAGTCGTCGCCCTCGGCGAGGGCCTCGGGCTCGCGCCCGACAGCATCGCTCGCGGCCTCGAGGGCGTTGCGCGCGTGCCCGGCCGAATGGAGCGGGTTGACGCCGGCCAGCCGTTCGGGGTCATCGTCGACTATGCCCATTCGCCGGCCGCCCTCGAGCACGTCCTCGACCTGCTGGCCCCGGTCGCGGCCGCGCGCGGCGGTGGGTTGATCGCGGTGTTCGGCTCGGCCGGTGAGCGCGATCGCGCGAAGCGGCCGATGATGGGCCGGATCGCCGGGGAGCGCTGCAGGCTGGTCGTCGTGACCGACGAGGACCCGCGCGGCGAGAACCGGATGGCGATCCTCGACGAGATCGCGGCGGGCGCCGAGGCCGTTGGCCGGCGACGCGGGCGAGACCTTCTCGTCGTGCCCGATCGCCGCGAGGCCATCGGAGCGGCCGTCGAGCGGGCCCACCCGGGCGACCTCGTGGTCCTGGCCGGCAAGGGCCACGAGCAGACCATCATCACCGCCGACGGACCCGTCGCCTGGAACGAGCGCGAGGCCGCGTTCGAGGCCCTCGCCGCGGCCGGCTACCACCGGCCGGCCTCCTGACCCATGCGCGGCTGCCTGTCGTTCCTCGTCTTCGCGGCGCTGCTCATCGCGGTCGGGCTCTGGTTCGCGCTTCCGACGGCCGCGGCCGGCCTCGTCGGGATCACGCTGTCCGCCGCCGGCTTCGAGGGACAGGACACGCAGGTCGTGGTCGTCGCCGACCCGCCCTTCGAGCTCCTCTCCGGGCACGCGGACCGCGTCTCGATCTCGGCGGCCGAGGTCCGGTCGGGCTCGCTGGCCGCGGCCTCGGTCGACCTCGATCTCACCGATCTCGATCTCGTCGCCCGGACCGCGCGCTCGACCACGGGCAGGCTCGACGACGTCACCGTGACCTCCGCCTCGGGTGGGTCACTGCGGATTCGCCGGATCGACATCGCGGGCCCGACCGATCGGGCCCGCGCGACCCTCGTCATCGACGAGGCCGAGCTCGCCGAGCGGGTCCTGGACGCCATCTCGTCGGCCGGGGCGGCGGTCACCAAGGTCTCGGTCGACCCGCCCGACGCCCTGGTCGTCGAGGTTCTCGGTCAGCGTGCCCGCGCGAGGCTGTCGGTCGGGACCGCCGGCGTGATCGAGCTGACGCTGCCGGCGATCGGGCCGATCCCCGTCGTCGCGCCGCCGCCCGATCTCGGCGCGACGTTCGACTCGGTGAGCGTGGCCGCGGACCACTCGCTCGTGATCGACGCCACGATGGACCTGCGGTCGCTTCTGACGGGCTAGACCGACCGGCCGCGGCCCTGGAGTCCCGTTCAGCCGCTGCTATGCTCGGAGCGATGGCGACGCCGCGCACGAGCACGTCCGACGGCACGGCGCGGGCCCCCGCCAGGCGGCCGGCGCGGCGGTCGGCCGCGCCCGCGGCCAACACGGACGGGGCCGAGGTCCTGCCGCACCCGACCATCGCGACCGCGCCCGCAACGGTTCCCGCGACCGTCGACCTCGACGCGCTGCGCGACGAGCTGCTGGCCGCGATCGAGCATCACTACCCCCAGGCCGATCTCGACGTCGTCCGACGCGCCCTCGCCTTCGCCGTCGAGGCCCACGGCAGCCAGCGCCGGGCCTCGGGCGAGCCCTACGTCACCCACCCGATCGCCTCGGCCCAGATCCTGGCCGACCTCGGGATCGATCCGGTCGCGATCGCCGCGGCGCTCCTCCACGACGTCCCGGAGGACACCGAGTACAGCCTGAGCGACGTCGAGGACCGCTTCGGGGGCGAGGTCGCCCGGCTCGTCGACGGCGTCACGAAACTGTCGAAGTTCAGCACCCACAGCCACGAGCAGCAGCAGGCCGAGAACATCCGAAAGATGTTCCTGGCGATGGCCGACGACATCCGGGTCGTCCTCATCAAGCTCGCCGACCGGCTCCACAACATGCGGACGCTGTACGGCCTGGCGGCCGAGAAGCAGCAGCGGATCGCCCGCCAGACGCTCGAGATCTATGCGCCGCTCGCCGAGCGGCTCGGGATCTGGCAGATCAAGTGGGAGCTCGAGGACCTCGCCTTCAAGTACCTCGAGCCGGGGCGCTACCGCGAGCTCGCCCGGCTGCTCGACACCCGCCGCAAGGCCCGCGTCTCGTTCGTCGAGCGGGCGATCGAGGTCCTTGGTCCTGCCCTCGAGGCGGCCGGGATCGAGGCCGATCTCCAGGGCCGGGCGAAGCATCTCTACTCGATCCACCGGAAGATGGAGCGCAAGGGCGCGGAGTTCGGCGAGATCTACGACGTCTACGCGATCCGCGTCCTCGTCGACGAGGTCAAGGACTGCTACGCCGCGCTCGGCGTCGTCCACTCCCTCTGGAAGCCGATCCCGGGCCAGTTCGACGATTACATCGCGGTCCCGAAGAACAACTTCTACCAGTCGCTCCACACCGCCGTGATCGCCCTCGACGGCAAGCCGCTCGAGATCCAGATCCGAACGCACCAGATGCACCAGGTCTCGGAGGTCGGGATCGCGGCCCACTGGCGCTACAAGGAAGGCGCCAGCTCGAAGTCCGACCGCGAGTACGACGCGAAGCTCGCCTGGCTCCGCCAGCTCATGGACTGGCAGCGCGACGTGTCGGACGCGGCGGAGTTCGTCGAGGGCATCAAGCTCGACGTCTTCCAGGACCAGGTCTTCGTGTTCACGCCGCGCGGCGACATCAAGGACCTCCCGGCGGGCGCGACCCCCCTCGACTTCGCCTATCGGATCCACACGGACGTCGGGCACCGGACGATCGGGGCGAAGGTCAACAACCGTCTCGTCCCGCTCGATTACCGGCTCCGAAACGGCGACATCGTCGAGATCGTGACCACGAAGGCCGAGCACGGCCCGTCGCGGGACTGGATGAACATTGTCCGGACCTCCCACGCCCGGGAGAAGATCCGCCAATGGTTCAAGCGCAAGGACCGCGACGAGAACATCGTCCACGGCCGCGAGGCGCTCTACCGCGAGCTCCGCCGGCTGGCCCGGACGAGCGCCAGCGCCGTCGGCGCGGACCGGATCCTCGACGTCGCCCGGGGCTTCAACTTCGAGACCGTCGACGACTTCTACGCCGCGATCGGCTACGGCGCCGTCTCGGCCCAGACGGCGGTGACCAGGCTCGGCGTCCTCGACGACGCGGAGCTGGCGCTGCCGGCGGTCGCTCCGGCTCCACCGCCCCGCCAGGCGGGCGGCGTCCGGGTCAAGGGCGTCGGCGACCTCCTGACCCGGTTCGCCAAGTGCTGCCACCCGATCCCCGGCGACCCGATCGTGGGCTTCATCACCCGCGGCAAGGGCGTCACGGTCCACCTCCGGACCTGCCCGACCGTCATCAACGAGCGCGAGGTGAGCCGCCTGATCGAGGTCGAATGGGAGGCCGAGGCGACCCAGACCTACCCGATCGCGATCCGCGTCGAGGGCTTCGATCGGACCGGGCTCCTGAGCGATATCACCCAGGTCGTCGCGGAGCACAAGGTCAACATCGTCGCCGCGGCCGTTCACGTGAACCCCGATCACTCGGTCGTCATCACGGCCACGCTCCAGGTCGCCTCGGTTGCGCAGCTCGCGAAGGTGATGGGCCGGGTCGAGCAGCTCAAGGACGTGACGTCGGTCCAGCGCGAGGTCCTCGTGCCGAGGGCCGGCACCCCCTGACGAGGTCCCCGCTCCACGTGCCGCCGACGACGTTCCGGCTTCACGAGCCGGGAAGCCCAGAGATCACCGTCACGCCGGACCTCTTCCGCGGCCCGCGGGTCGCCCTCGACGGCGTCCCGGCCCCGCCCGCGCGCGACGGTCTCGCGCTCTACTGGCCGATCCCGATGGCCGACGGCACGGAGCGACGCCTCCGGCTGACCGGGCAGCTCGTCGGTCTCCAGGCGATCGTCGACGGCACGAGCTACCCGGTCGAGCGGCGGCTCGCACTGTGGGAGCTCGTGCTGGCGGTCGTCCCGATCGGCCTCGTGCCGGCGCTCGTGGGCCCGATCGGGCTCCTCACGGGCGGGATCGCGACCGGCCTCACGTTCGGTCTCTTCCGGCTGCCTCGGGCAGCCTGGCTCCGCGTCGCTATCTGGGCCGCACTGACCGCCGTCGCCGCGGCCGCGGGCGCGGTCGTGGGCCCGATCGGCGTCTGACCGGCCGGCGGCCGCGGCCGCCACGTAGACTCGGCCGGATGCCCGCTTCGTTCCGCGCGCCCCGTGGCACCCGCGACCTCCTGCCGGGCGAGCGCGCGGCGATCGGCCGGCTCGAGCGCGTCGCGCGGGACCTCGGCCCTCGCTACGGGTACCGCGAGATCGAGACCCCGATGTTCGAGCAGGCGGGCGTCTTCGAGCGCGGGGTGGGGGACGCCACCGACATCGTCGAGAAGGAGCTCTTCCGGCTCGCGCCCCGGACCGAAGAGGGCGAGGCCTGGGCGCTCCGGCCGGAGGCGACCGCGGGCGTCGTCCGGGCGTACGTCCAGCACGGGATGCAGACGTGGCCGCAGCCGGTCCGCGTCGCACTCCTCGGCCCGATGTTCCGCTACGACCGGCCCCAGGCCGGCCGCTACCGCGAGTTCTGGCAGTGGGACGTCGAGGCGATCGGCGACCCCGGGCCGGCGGTCGACGCCGAGCTCGTCGAGCTCGGTGCCCGGTTCTACCGCGAGGCCGGGCTCGAGGACGTCGAGATCCTGCTCAACTCGATCGGCGACGCCGCCTGCCGGCCGGCCTACGTCGAGGCGCTTCGGGCGCACTTCGGACCCCACGCCGCGACCCTGCCCGAGGTCGAGCGACGACGGCTCGAGACGAATCCCCTTCGCCTGCTCGACTCGAAGGATCCGGCCCTCGCGGCGCTCCAGGCGACGGCGCCGGCGATCACCGACAGCCTGTGCGAGCCGTGCGCGGCGCACTTCGCGGCCGTTCGCTCCCACCTCGACCGGCTCGGCATTGGCTACCGGCTCGAGCCGGGCCTCGTCCGTGGGCTCGACTACTACACCCGGACCGCGTTCGAGTACTACCGACGCGGGGCGGAGGGCCAGCAGCAGGCGCTCGGGGGCGGCGGCCGCTACGACGGTCTCGTCGAGCTCCTCGGCGGCCGGCCGACGCCGGGGATCGGCTTCGCCCTCGGCCTCGACCGGACGGCGCT
>DASXWX010000122.1:0-4693 GCA_036503395.1 Candidatus Limnocylindrales bacterium | reverse complement strand
CGATCCGGATCGGGCACCGGTCCGTCGGCGCGCCGGCGCGCGGGCCGGACGATCGCGGACCAGTCGGTCGGTTCCACCCCCGTCCGAGAACGGGCCCGATCGGGCGTCGGCCTGACGATGACCGGGAGGGGTGAGATGGCGCCGGTCGACGTCGACCGGCGGACGGGCCTGGGTCCCGAGCGCCTCGCGGCCGTGCTCTCGATCCTCGTCGTGCTCGTCCTCGGTACCCTGCTCGTCCTGCCACCGGCGGCGACGGGCGAGGTCCCGGCTCCGAGCGGCTCCCCGCAGCCGTCGGGCACGGCCGCCGCCAGCAACGAGCCGATCGATGTCACCCAGGCCCGTTTCGCGCTGACGGTCGTGGAGCGTCTCCTCGACGACCGATCCGACCTCGCCGAGCTCTCGCGCGGCTCCTCCTTCGACAGCGTCTCGGCTGCCGTCACGATCCGCCGGGTCGCGGCCGACGCCCGGGTCGCGGCCGAGATGGCCGCGCAGCTCGCGCCGTCGCCGCGGACCTCCGGTTTCGCGAACCGCTTGACGTCCGTGACCGACGCGGCGCTCGCCGAGGCGACGTCGATCCTCGAGCTCTCGCCCACGTCGAACGCGGCGGCCTACGGCCGGTCGACCAACCGGCTGTTGACGATCCTCGATCCGCTGCGCGCGCTGGCCGACGACCTGACCGCGTACGTCGCGAAGGCAGCCGGGGCGTCGCCGACGCCGGCACCGTCGGGATCGGCCGCGCCCTCGGCCGGTGCTTCCGGTGGGCCGACGGCGTCGGCCGGGTCGCCGTCGACGTCTCCGTTCCCCTCGACCGGCGGCGGTCCCTCCGCCCGCCCGGGCGAGCTCCTGGTGGACGGCTCGTTCGAGCTGACCCCGGGCGGACCGTGGCGGCTTTCGGCCCTCGCTCCGGCGGTGGCGACGATCGATCGGGACAACGACGATCCGGCGGACGGCAAGCGGGCGGCCCGGGTCTCGATCTCGGTCGGGACCGAGGAGCGCGACGGAGTGTCGATCTCCCAGGGCGCGCTCGACCTCCTCGCCGGGCGGACATACCGCGCTGCCGTGAGCCTCCGCGCCGCCGCGGCGCGCGAGGTTCGCGTCCGGATCGTCTCGGCGGACGGGACGGCGACCTACGCGACGCGGGTCGCGATCGTCGGCCAGACGTGGACGCGGCTCGAGTTCGATTTCACCTCGTTCGTCGAGGATCCGACCGCGGCATTCGAGATCGACCTCGGCCGATCCGCCGCGACGACGTGGATCGACGCCGCGTCCCTCGCCCCCGCCCAGGGCTGACGTCGCGGGATCAGCGGCGGGCCCGACGGTCGCGCTGCCAGGTGGCCTGGCGAACGAGCCCGTCCCGCGGGCCGACGGTCGGGCGGTAGCCGAGCTGGTCCCGCGCCTTCGTCGTGTCGGCGGCCGTGTGACGCTGGTCGCCCGGCCGGGGCGGACCGTGCTCGATCCGGGGCATGCGGTCGAGCGCCCGGCCGAGCATCTCGATCGCCTCGAGGACCGTGATCACCTCGCCGCCGCCGATGTTGTAGATCTCGCCGGTCCGGCCACGGTCGAGCGCCGCCAGAGTCCCGGCGACCGCGTCGTCGACGTAGGTGTTCGAGCGCGTCTGGAGGCCGTCACCGAAGACCGTGATCGCCTGGTCGTCGAGGAGCGACTCGGTGAACCGGTTGTAGGCCATGTCCGGTCGCTGGCGCGGTCCGTAGATCGAGAAGTAGCGGGTGATCACGGCGTCGAGCCCGAACGTGTCGACGTTGGCCATGACGAGATGCTCGGCCGCGAGCTTGGTGACGCCGTACGGCGAGACCGGACGGGTCGGCATCGTCTCGTCGCCGACGGCCTCGAGGCCGTAGACCGATGACGTCGAGACGTGCAGGATCCGGCGGACGCCCACGGCCCGGGCGGCGGCAAGGAGGCGCTCGACCGCGAGCAGGTTACAGCCGACATAGAGGTCGAAGTCGGACCAGCTGCGGGGCAGCCCCGGCATGGCCGCCTCGTGGACGATCGCATCGACGCCGTCGAGGATCGGCTCGTGGGCGGCGGTGCGAAGGTCGGCCTCGGCGAACGTGAAGCGTTCGTCGGCGAGGAGACCCTGGAGGTTGTCCTCCTTCGTCGGCCGCGGGTAGTAGTCGATGAAGGCGTCGACGCCCACGACCTCGTCACCGCGAGCGACGAGCGCCTCGGCGACGTTCGATCCGACGAAACCGGCCGCGCCCGTGACCGCGATCCGGCTCACGGCCGCTCGACCCGGAGGCTGGAGACCTGGAGTCCATTCATGGCACCTCCGAGCGGGGTCTCGACACACGCGCGGTCGACCTCGCGGATGCCGGGCGTTCGGGCCGGGATCGCCGTCCGGCGGAGGACCGCGCCGCCCGAGGTGGCCCGGACGCTCAGCGAGAAACGATCGTTGGCCGGGTTGGTCATGATGACGATGCGGTAAGCCTGCCCGAGCCGGATCGCCCGGGTCGTCGTGATCTTGGCGGCCGCCGCGTAGTAGGCGATCTCGCCGTCGCGAGTGAAGCGGACCGACGCGATCTCGCCGCCCGGACCGCGGACGGAGGCCACGGTCGCGTCGGAGTCGCCGAGCGCGGCGAGGCTGACGACGAACGCGAGACGGACGGTCCCGGACGCCGTCGGCGGCAGCTCGCGGCACGCCCGGAGCTCGCCGGTCGTGGCGGAGCGAACGAGATCGAGACGGGTGTCGTCGCCGTCACGGCTGAGCCCGAGCTGGCCGGCGATCGTCGATCGCGCGTCGATCGTCCAGGCGGAACCCGTCGGATCGCTGGTGAAGGACTCGAACGTGTCGTCGACGAGGACGGATGGCGCCGGTGGGAGCCGATCGGGACGCGGCCCACCCGGCCCGGGCCGGGACGCGGGCAGCGCCGCGCCGGCGGGCGCGAACAGGAGATGGAAGTAATCACCCGACGTGTCGTCGGCGGCGAGGACGAGCGCCTGACCATCGTCCGGGGCGCGGCGGGCCACGACCGGGTCGCGGAGGTCGCCGTCGAGCGAGCCGGCGAGGATCGGCGTCCCGGGACCGGACTCGAACGCGAGAGTCGCGGCCGGCGACGACTTCGCGAGAAGCCAGCCGCCGGTGTTCGACGGCGTCGAGACCAGCGTCACCTCGCCGCCGCCCGTCGGGACGAGAGCGAAGGATCCCGCGTGGTCCTTGATCCGGTCGGCGACCGCCTGCCGCCACGCGCCGTCGGCCGAACGGACGGCGACGACGAGCCCCGGGGCGAGTGCCGCCGCACCGTCGCTCGACAGTCGGGCGCCGACCGCGAGCCGGTCTCCCGCGAGCATGGTCGCCTCGAGCTCGACCGCGCCGGCCGTCGCGCCGGCAATCTCGAGCTTGTCCTCGTTCCACGTCCCGTCGGCCTTCGGCGTGGCCACGTGAAGGGCTCGTTCGTCCTGGACGGCGTAGGCGACCGCGAGCGTCGTCGCCGAGGACGCGACCGCGACGGCCGTCACCATCCCGCCGGCGGGCCCGAGCGGAACGGCACTCGACCAGTCGTGGTCGTCGCCGGTCGAATGGGCGACCCGGACTGAGCCGGCGGACAGGAGCGCGAGCCAGAGGCGGCCGGCCGGATCGCGGTCGATCCACGCCCGCGCAGGCCCATGGGCGACGGCGATCGGGAAGTCCGCGTCGAGCACGAATCGTTTGATGTCCGCCCGGTAGCTGAACCGCGTCACGAGGATCGCGTCATCGCTTCCGCCGTCCTCGACGGCCGAGGCGACGAGGAGCGCGGTGCCGTCCCAGACTGCGTCGGCGCGGGCCGATCGTCGCGCGTCGACGAGCGTGCCGGTGTCGACCCAGGCCTGGGCCGTCGCGTCGAGTCGGCAGATGTGCCACTCCCCGTTCGCGGCCAGCAGGATCGCCCACCACGTTCCCGCGGCCGACCAGACCCGTGCGGCGCCGCGATCGTCGAGCGGGCGATGAACGCTCGAGACCGGCCATGCCGGTCCGCGAAACGCCGCGACCACCGGCGGTGCGAGGTTCGTGGGCCCCGGGGAGCCGCTCCCGCTGGCGGCGGTCGTCGGCCCACCCGAGGGCCGTGGGCTCCCGCTCGTGCGGTTGCCGTCGACGATCGTCCAGCCAACGGCGAGGGCGACGGCGACGAGGGCGACGGCGAGCACCACGTTCACCGTTCGGCGCAGCCGCGCGCTCGTCATCCGGACCTCCACGTGCCGCCCAGCGCGGCGAGGCGCGAAGGGTAGCAGCGGGCCGAACGACCGATGGGGGACCGACCCGGTCGCGGTTCCCGGATGCACCCGTCGGAGATACGATCCCGGCCGATGCAGGAGCTCTTTCTCATCGCGGTCACGCTGCTCGCGATCGCCGCGGTCGCGTTCCAGCTGTCCGTGCGCGGGCTTCTGCGCGAGCATCCGGCCGTCGCGGTGGCCGCGGCCGGGGTGGTCCCTGGCGCGTTCGGGGCGGTTCTCGTGCTTGCCCCCCGGGTAGACCTCATCCCCGACGCGCTCGAGCCGGCCCTCTGGGTCATGGCGCTAAGCGTGCTCGTCGTCGTCGCGCTGGCCTCGCTCATCGCGCGGCGCGCGGAGCCCTGACCGCCGGCTCGATCACGGCGTCGCGACGGGGATCCCGCTCGTGAGGGTCGTCCACCGGACTGCCGAGTGTCCCGTGGCTCCGAAGGGCCGGCCGTCGAGAACGATCGCGGCGTAGGCCGGA
>DASXWX010000121.1:0-21211 GCA_036503395.1 Candidatus Limnocylindrales bacterium | reverse complement strand
ACACCGGCGACGGCGTCGTCGCCGCGAACGATTACGTCGGCCTGGACGTCCATCGCGCGGCCCGGGTCATGGCGGCCGCGCACGGTGGCCAGATCCTGGCGTCGGTCACGACGGCGACCCTCGCCCAACGCGCCGCCATCGACGGCGTGGACCTGCGCGACCTCGGCGAGCATCGGCTGCGCGACCTCTCGACTCCGGAGCGGCTCTTCCAGGTGGTCGCCGCCGAGCTCATGGACGCGTTTCCTGAGCCACGCACCCTCGATTCGATCCCGAACAACCTGCCCCGCCGGATCTCGCGGGTCGTGGGTCGCGAGGCCGAGCTCGCGAAGATCGAGGAGCTCATCGCGTCCGGCGCCCGGATCCTCACGCTCACGGGCCCGGGCGGGATCGGCAAGACGACGCTCGCCCTCCAGGCCGCCCCGGCGATGGCCGATCGCTTCGGGGATGGCGTGTTCTTCGTCGACCTGGCGGGCGTGACCGACGCGGACGGGCTGCTCGAAGCCGTGGTTCGAAGCCTCGGCCTCCAGCCGTCGGGGTCGGGCACCCGAAGCGAGGCCGTGGCGGCGACGCTCGCCGGTCGATCGCTCCTCCTGATCCTCGACAACTTCGAGCAGCTGATCGGCGCGGCGACGGAGGTCGCCCAGCTCGTCGCCGCGTGCCCGCGGCTCACTGTCCTCGTGACCAGCCGTGAACCGCTCCGTATCCGGGGCGAGCACACGCTTCCGGTCGCGCCACTCTCACTCCCCGAGCAGGACGCATCGCCGACCGCAGCCGACGTGGTCCGGTCCGACGCGGTCGCGCTCTTCCTCGAGCGGGCCCGCGAGGTCCGGCCCGACCTCGGGCTCAGCGACGAGACCGCGCCGCTCGTCGCCGACATCTGCGCCCGGCTCGACGGGCTCCCGCTCGCGATCGAGCTGGCCGCGGCGCGACTCCGGCTTTTCTCGCTCGACGAGCTCCACGACCGGCTTCGGCTCGGTCTTCTTCGGGGCGGGGCGCGCGACCTGCCGGCCCGCCAGCAGACTCTCCAGAGCACGATCGGCTGGAGCTACGACCTGCTCGACGCCGACGAACGGACGCTGTTCGCGGTCCTGTCGCTGTTCCCGACGGCCGCGATCGAGGCCGTCGAGGAGGTCGTCGCGCGGATCGACGGGCTCGAGGCCGTCGACGTGCTCGACCGCCTCGCCTCGCTCGTCGACAAGAGCCTCGTTCGGCGGCTTGATGAAGGCGCCGGGGATCGGCTGACGATGCTCCAGACGATCCGCGAGTATGCGTCGGAGCGATTGGCAGGCGAGGCCTCCCTTGCCGCGTCGGCGCGCCGTGCCCACGCGGAGCACTACGCCGCGCTCGCCGATTCGCGGCGCTCGGCCCTCGTCGGCCGGGAGCGGCGGGTCGCGCTGGAGGAGCTCGAGGCGGACCTCGGCAACCTCGTCGCGGCCTGGCGCTACTTCGTCGAGGCCCGCGACCTGTCGCGTCTCCAGGGGCTGCTCGATCCGCTCTGGGGAATCCACGAGTCGCGCGGCCGGTACGCAGCGGCCGTCGGTCTCGCCGACGATCTGCTCGGCGTCCTCGACACCGCGGACGCCGGCGACTACCCGCCGGAGAAGGCGATCACGCTGCGGCTGATCGTTGCCCGCGGGCTGCTCGCGATCCGCGGCTACCGGCCCGAGGTCGAGGCCGTCTACCGCGACGCGCTCGCGCACGCCGAGGGCGTGTCGATCCCGCCGAAGCTCGCCGTGCTTCGAAGCCTCGCCAGCTTCCACCTCGCCCGCGGCGAGCTCGACAAGACGGCTGAGATCGGCGCCCGACTGCTCGAGGACGGCGAGCGCTCCGGCGACGTCGGCCTCCAGGTCGAGGGGCACCTGCTCCTCGGGCCGTCGATGGCGTTCCTCGGCGACGGGCCCGCCGGAACCGCCCACCTCGACCGGGCGATCGAGCTGTTCGACCCCGAGACGCACGGGCGCACGCCGCTCCGGCTCGGTCCGAACCCGGGCGTCGCGGCCTACTCCGTGAGCGCCCTGTTCCGGTGGCTGTTCGGCGACCCGGCGGCGGCCGACCGGTACGCGGCGAGCGCGCTCGAGACGGCGGAGCGTCTCGCCCACCCGTACTCGCAGGCCTACGCCACGTTCCACGTCGCCCTCCTCGATCTCTGGAGCGAGCGGTTCGAACGCGTGGCCGAGCGGGCCGCGAGGGTCGTCCGGATCGCCGAGGAGCGCGACTACCCCGTCTGGCGCGCGATCGGGCTGGTCATGGAGGGAGTCGCGTCGTCGGCGCTGGGGCAGCCCGGGCCCGGCCTCGACCTCGTCGATCGTGGCATCGGTCTCTACGAGAACCTCGCGGCGCCGCCGATCTTCTGGCCCCAGGTCCTGGCGCTCAAGGGCCGAGCCTGCGCCGCACTCGGTCGGCTGGATGATGCCGTCACCATCGTGGAGACCGCGATTCGGACGGTGGGACCGAACGACCCGTTCGACCAGGTCCCGCTGTTCGTTCAGCTCGGGGAGCTCGAGATTGCGCGCGAGCGGCCGGATGCGGCTCGTGCCGCGCTGCTGACCGCGCACGACTCGGCTGTTCGGATCGGCGTCCCGATGATCGCCCTGCTGGCCGCGACTGGACTCGCCCGGGCGCCAGTGGGCGGTGCTGCAGCGGACATCGATCGGCTGCGGATCGCTCTCGAATCGATCCGCCCCACGCCCGACAGCCGCGCGATCGTCGCGGCACAGGAAGCGCTCTCGACCGCGACCGCGGCGGCGTTGCCCTAGCCTGGCGGCACCCGCCGGCCCACGAGATGATTGGTGGGCCGCTCCTCGCCCGCGCCGAGCCGCTTCGCCCACGACGAACGCGACGCCGCGATCTCCTCGCGCGTCGCTCGTCGAGCATCCGTCAGGGACAGCCCGGCGCTCGCCCACGCATCCCCGATCGCGGCGGAATCGTCGAGCCGCGCCAGGTCGATGGCCGCGGCGTGGGCGTCCCGGCCCGTCAGCGAGACGAGCGCCTCGATTCGACCCCCGCGCTGGAGCAGCGAGGCGAGGCCCGCCAGCACGTCGTCGTCGCATCCGAGGACGCCGCGCAGCAGCGAGCCCCACGGGAAGTTGACGATCACGAGGGACGCCCGGCCCACGAGCTCGTGCGGCACCGCCTCGGCCGCGGCGACAACGAAGGCCGCGTTCGGGACCGAGTTCCGGCGGCGGGCCACAGGCGTCCGGCGCGAGGCCCCGGCCATCCCCGCGGCGTTCGCGTCGAGACCCAGGACGAACGCGTTCGGCTCGGCGGCCGCGAGACGAAGGACGGCGCGACCGTCGCCGGTGCCGGCGTCGACGATCAGGCGTCGGGCGCCGACGATCCGTTGGAGTTAGCCGACGTCGGCCTCGATGAGGCGGTGGCCCGCGACGAGCTTCATCGGCGGAGTCTATGCCTACACTCGGCCGGTGACGGAGACGACGGCCACGACGGAGCCTGGCGCGCCCGAGCGGTCGACGCCGATCGGGCCGTACCCGCACCAGCCGCTCGAGGTCGCAGCCTGGGATCCGGCCACCGTCGAGGTCGCTGCTCGCGTCGCGGCTCTCGTTTCCGACCAGCTCCCGGCCGTCGTCGTCGAACACGTCGGCAGCTCCGCCGTCCCGGGGCTGGCCGGCAAGAACATCGTCGACCTCGGCGTGGACGCCAGACCGGACGAGATCGGCGCGATCCGCGCCGTCCTCCGGGACCTCGGGTTCGTCGAGGACAGGGGGCCGCGTGCCTTCCCGCCCACGCGCCCGCTGTTCCTCGGCGCCATCGACCACGACGGCCGGACCCACCGGATCCACCTTCACGTGCATCCCCGCGGGAACCGGATGTGGGGCCGCGAGCATGCCCAGAAGCTCGCCTTTCGCGACGCCCTTCGGGCGGATGCGGCCCTCCGCGACGACTATGCGCGACGGAAGCTGGAGATCGTGGGCGCCGGGGTAAACAACGCGGTCCGCTATTCGATGGCCAAGACCGAATGGATCCGGAGCACCCTCGAGCGTCTCGGCGTTGCCTCGCCGCCGATCGAGCCGCCCGCGGCGATCGCGATCCTCGGCGGCGGCCAGCTGGGTCGGATGCTCGCGCTCGCCGCCCGACCGCTCGGGTACCGAATCGCGGTACTCGATCCGGACCCGGCCTGTCCGGCCCGAGCGGTCGCCGACGGCTTCGTCGAGGCCGGCTATGCCGACGTCGACGCCGCGCTCCGCCTCGCCGAAGGCGCGGACATCGTCACGTACGAGCTCGAGCACCTCGCGGTCGACGTCGCAGCGCGCCTCGACTGGGAGTGGCCGGTCCGGCCGTGGGCGTTCACGCTGGCCGTGACCCAGGACCGGCTCGAGGAGCGCCGCGCGATCGAGAAGGAGGGGATCCCCGTGGCGCCGTGGCGTGCCGTCGCGGACGAGGCCGAGCTATGGGCGGCGATCGAGGAGCTCGGCCTGCCGGTTCGGCTCAAGGCGGCCCGGGGCGGCTACGACGGCCGGAGCCAGGTCCGGATCGCGTCGCCGGACGATGCCATCGGCGCGCTCTCGAGCCTCGGCCGGCCTCCGGGCGAGGCCGCCCTCGTCGAGCGCGAGCTCGCGTTCGAGGCCGAGCTGTCGGTCATCTTCGCCCGCGATCCCAGCGGGCGGACGGCCGCGCTTCCCGTCGCGCGGAACCGGCACGACGCCGGGATCCTCGTCGAGTCGGTCGTGCCTGCCGGGATTTCGTCCGCCGTGGAGACCGAGGCGCGGCGCATCGTCGTGGACCTCGCCGAGGCACTCGACGTCGTCGGCACGCTCACGGCCGAGCTCTTCCTCATGCCCGACGGCTCGCTCGTCGTCAACGAGCTCGCGCCGCGCGTCCACAACAGCGGCCACTGGTCGATCGAGGCCGCCGAGACCTCGCAGTTCGAGCAGCACGTCCGGGCGATCTGCGGGTTGCCGCTCGGGTCGACCGCGCTCCGTTCGCCGGCGGCGACCGTCAACCTCCTCGGGACCGGCGAGGAGCGGGACGCCCGCCCAGCCGGTGTCGCGGCCGCGCTGGCCATGCCCCGCGTCCACGTCCACCTCTATGACAAGCGCCGCGTCTTCGAACGCCGCAAGATGGGCCACGTGACGGCGTTGGGCGAGACCACGGACGAAGCGCTCGCCCGCGCGCGCGAGGCGGCCGGGGCGGTTTGGTGGGCGTAACGTCCTCGATGCGGCGACTATGGGGACTCGCGAAACGCCCGTGTGTTCGTGAAGCACAAGCTCCGAACGAACGTGCGGGGCACCTGAGCGGATTCGACGAATTCGGCGGCGTCCGCCGAGCATTCATCGGCGACTCGTGCATCTGAAGCACACCGTGCCGAACGCGCTGGCTTCGGTGGCGACCTTCGGATGACCGCTCCAGCAGCCGGCGGGGCGCTCGTGGGGGTCGTCGGTGGATCGCGCTCTGACTTCCCGGTCCTCGAACGGGCGACGGCGCTCCTCGAGCAGCTCGCGATCCCGTCGGAGCTTCGGGTCGTGTCGGCCCACCGCACACCGGACGCGATGTTCCGGTACGCCGAGGAGGCGGCTGCTCGGGGGATTCAGGTCATCGTCGCGGGGGCCGGGGGAGCCGCCCATCTGCCCGGAATGCTCGCCGCGAAGACGACGCTGCCGGTGATCGGCGTGCCCATCCCGACCGAGCACCTGGGCGGCCTCGACTCGCTCCTCTCGATCGTCCAGATGCCGCGCGGCGTCCCGGTCGCGACGGTCGCGATCGGCAACGCCGAGAACGCGGCGCTCCTCGCGGCCGAGATCCTGGCGCTGTCGGACGGCGCGCTCGCCGACCGCCTGTCGGCGTGGCGGGCGGCCCAGTCGGAGGCCGTTCTCGTGGACCCGGCGAACCGCGAGCCCGCGTCGTGAGCATCGATCCCGAGATCCCGCGCAAGATCGGTCTCAAGCCCGGCATGCGCGTCCTCCTGTTCAACGCCCCGCCCGAGTACGCGGTCGGCCTCGACCAGCTCGTGCCCGACGCCACGGTCTCCTCCACCGACGGCGATGGGTTGTTCGAGGCCGAGGCGTTCGACCTCGTCCAGCTCTTCTGCACGAACCGGTCGGACCTCGATCGACTCGGCGAGGCGGCGATGGCGGCCGTCCGCCCGGCTGGCCGGTTGTGGGTCAGCTACCCGAAGGGAGGCTCGGGCGTGGAGACGGACCTCAACCGCGACGTCCGGTGGGGGCCTCTGGCGGACGCGGGCTGGCAGCCGGTGACCCAGGTCGCGATCGACCGCGTCTGGTCGGCCCTCCGCTTCCGGCCCGCCGACGAGGTCGGCCGCTAGGTCCCGGGGGTGGGTTTCGAAATCTTCCGATGACCGGCGCAGAGCCTTGGTTGGCGGCGCGGATGGGCGCGCCTACAGTCGGAATCGAGCCGCGCCGTCCGGAGGGAGCGGTCGAGGGCGTGGCAAGAGGAGGCTGCCGTGCATCGATGGCAGGACGTTCAGTCTGCGCTCGAGCGGTGGCGCGAGGCCGAGCGGCGCGCGTCGAGGTCGCGGCCGTCGACCGTCGAGCGGCTTGTCGCGGATCGAGACGTCGCGACCTGGCGGGCCGCTTACCAGGCGGCAGTCGGGCGCGACGAGGGGGACGACGAACACGTTGCCGGCGACCGTGAGGACGGTCGGACGCCCGTAGGGGCGCGTGCCGGTCGGCGCTAACCCTCGACAGCGGCGGCATCGGCCAGGCCGCGGCTGCCCGACGAGCTCCGGCGAGCCATCGCCTCCTCGACCCGTGCGACGTGGAGCCGATCGCCCATTTGCTCGTAGGTCGCCAGAGCTTCGGCGGCCAGCTCGGCGGACTCGGGATCGTCCGGACCCAGGACGTGGATCGCGTCGATGAGGATGTCGCCGAACATCCGCGAGAACCCAAGATCGGCGACGCGGCGACGGACGCTGCGGAGTTCGGCAACGCCGTCGTCTCGATGGCCCTCGAGCATGGCGAGGCACGCGTTCACTCCGACCCGGAACAGTTCCACCGTCCGGCCCAGCTCGTTGAGGAACGTGACGGCGCTCGCCTCGGTTCGTGCCGCCGCGAGATCGCCGCGGCGCAGGTCGACGTGCGCCCGGTTGACGTATCTCCAGAACGCCCAGTTGCCGCCGACGCGTTCGGCAGCTCGGGCCGCGTCGTCGAGTCGACCCTCGGCCAGGGCGAGATTGGACTCGTCGAGCGCCCACTCCCATTCGCGCTGGGTGTCGCTCGCCGCGCCGATCAGCTCGTGCGCCTCGGCCATCAGCGCCCTCGATCGGGCGATGTCGCCGCGAAAGCCCGCGACCTGCGCCCGTGTCTCGGTCGCCTTGGCCCGTTCCTCGCGCGACCAGATCTCGTCGGGCACGCTGTCGAGGACGGCCAGGGCCGCCTCGAAGTCGCCGAGGATGATCCATGACCCGGCGAGGAAGTTGGCGGTTGAGAGGAGCCATTCGCGCCGTCCGGTGCGAAGCGCGAGGTCGAAGGCCTTCTGGAGCTCGCGGGCCCCCTCGTCCGGGTCGTCCGCGAAGAGCCGGCCGGCGAGGTTGAAGCGCGCCCGGATCTCGGCCGCGGCGAGGTCGTGGTCCGCCGCGAGGTTCGCTCCGGCTCGGATCAGCGCGATCCCCTCGTCGAGTCGGTTCAGGCCCTGGAGGTTGACACCCCGTGTGTTCAGCGCCTCGGCGATCACCTCGACCAGGCGAATCGGGCCGGCCGCCTCCAGTGCCCGTTCGGCCCAGGCCGCGCCCTCCTCGGACTCGTCGGCTCGCATGTGGACCCGCGCGAGGTCCGCGGCGAACCGCGCGAACGACTCTGGCTCACGCTCGCGGTCGAGGCCGTCGAGCGCTTCGCGGAACCGCGCCGCCGCGTCGCGATCCCGGCCCCGCTGGAGCTCGACGCGACCGATCAGGGCAAGTGCCTTGCGTCGGCCGACGTCGTCGCCGAGGCGCGCGTACGTGTCTCGGGCTTGCTCGGCGAGAGTGATCGCGGGCTCGTGCTTCGCGTCGACCGCCTCGAGCTCCGCCTGTCGGAGGAGCAGGGCCGCGCGTTCGACGTCGTCGTCGGCCAGCTCGAGGGCCCTGTCGAGCTCACGGACGGCCTGGGCGTAGTTGTGGAGACGCGCCGACCGATCGGCAGACGCGCGCAGCGCCACGCGTGCCTGGGCCCGGAGCGTCCGGCCCTGCTCGTCGTCCGGCGCGGCGCGAAACGCCTCGAGGTAGTGGGTGGCGAGGACCGTGGCCACCGATTCGTCGCCGAGCTGCTCGAAGTGGCGGGCGGCGGCGAGATGCCGGGTCCGGCGGTCCCGCCGCGAGAGCGTCGAGTAGGCGACCTCGCGGACGACGCCCTGCACGAACGCGAACTGGCCCCGCTCGGCGGACCGGGGATCGGCGTCGCGGAGGATGAACTCGCGCCGGACGAGCAGCGCCAGCCGTGCCTCGGCATCCGCCACGTCGCGGCCGCTCACCGCGGCGAGGGCCGGCAGCGTGAAGGTCTGACCGAGCACGGCCGCGTCCTGGAGGAGGGAGCGGTCGAGGCCGTCCTGCGCATCGAGGCGGGCCGCCACGAGGGCATGCAGCGAGGCCGGGATGGCCAGTGTGCCGATCGTGGCCGGCGCATCGGACGACCGGAGCATCCGGACGAGCTCGAGCGCGGAGAGCGGGATGCCTTCGGCCCGGGCCACGACGGCCGCCACGAGATCGGGCTCGAGGTCGGGGTCGAGCCCGGCGAGTAGCTGGCGCATCTCGTCGGCGGTGAGGGGCTCCAGATGGACTCGGGTGGCGTTCCGGCTCGACTGTCCGAACCCGGGCCGGCGCTCGAGGAGCTCGGGACGCGTGAGGCCGATCACGAGGATCGGGCGATTCCGCGTCCAGTCGAAGAGCGACTCGATGAAGTCGAGGAGGCCGTCGTCCGCCCACTGGAGATCCTCGAAGACGAGGACGACCGAGCCACGCTCGCTGATTGCCTCGAACAGGCGGCGCCACGCGGCGGACTGCTCGCTCCGATCGCCGCCGGCGGACTCGTCGATCCCGACCAGGACCCGCAGGTGCGGCTCGATCCAGCGTCGATCCTCGGGGTCGGCGACGTACTCGCCGAGCATCGTCGAGACCTTCGCCGCCGCTTCCGCGGGACTGTCCGATTCGGCGATCCCGGCCCGGCCCCGCACCATCTCGGCCAGCGCCCAGAATGCGATCCCGTCGCCGTACGACGGTGAACGACCGCGGTGCCAGTAGACGTTCTCGACGAGGCCGTCGACGTACTTCTCGAGCTCCCATGCCAGCCGGCTCTTGCCGATGCCGGCCTGGCCGACGGCGAGCGCGAGGCGGGCGCGCTGTTCGTCGCCCGTCGCGGCGAGGGCGTCCTTGAGACTTCGGATCTCGGCAGCCCGCCCGACGAAGGGCGCCTCGAGCTGGTCGGTCCGGCGGAAGCCTCTACGGCCGGCGACCACACGAAGCGCGCGCCACGCCGGGACGGGCAGCGACTTGCCCTTGACCACGTGCTCCCCGGCCGGCTCGAAGGCGATCGAGTCGCGGGACGCCCGCTCGGTCTGCTCGCCGACGAGGACCGTCCCGGGCGTGGCCGCGGACTGGAGGCGAGCGGCGGCGTTGACGAGGTCGCCGGCGACGAGACCCTCGCCCACGGCGCCCATCGTCACTGCCGCTTCGCCCGTCAGAACGGCGGCCCGCGCGGCAAGGTCGGGGACGTCGACGGTCTCGCGAAGTGATGCGACGGCGTCGACGAGCTCGAGCGCGGCCCGGACCGCGCGTTCGGCATCGTCCTCGTGCGTGCTCGGTGCGCCCCAGACCGCCATCACTGCGTCGCCGATGAACTTCTCGATCGTGCCGCCGTAGCGCTCGACCACTCCGCGCGCGGCGGCGAAGTAGGCCGACAGCAGCTCCCGGACGGCCTCGGCGTCCCGGTTCTCGGCGAGTGTCGTGAACGAGACGAGGTCGGCGAAAAGGACTGACACGACGCGACGCTCGGCGACGGGCGCGATGACGACCGAGCTGGGCACCGCGGCGGACGTCGGGCCGAGGGCTGCGGCCGCCGTCAACGATGTGCCGCATTCGCCGCAGAACCGTTCGCCCGGCAGGTTCGGCGTCCCGCAGCTCGGACAGGCGACGGCGAGCGGCGATCCACAGCTCGAACAGAACTTGCGATCGGCTCGGTTCTCGGTCCCGCAGCTCGGGCAGTTCACGGTGCTTCCTCGCGTCGGCTGCCGCGAGCGTAGTCGAGGCGAGGCCGAGCGGAAAGGGTGAGCGAGCGACCGACATAGACTCGGCACGGTGAGCGAGCCGCAACGCGCCATGGACGACGCACGCTGGGAGCCCGGCATGCCCGTGCTCGACCGGCAGGCGGCATCGCGGCGATCGCTGCCGCCATCGCTCGCGGCACTTCCGCCGAGGTCCGTTCCGGAGACAGCGCCCACGCCCCTCCAGAAGCACTACGTGCTGCTGTCCGTGCCCGTCCTGCTGGCCGGTGCCGTCGGCATCACGGCGCTCGAGCTCGGCGTGCCGCTCGGATCGCCGCTCGTCAAGCTGTGTGTTCTCGTGGGCGCGCCGCTCCTCGCCGTCACCTCGGCCGACGCGATCGTCCGGATCTGGCGCTCGGCCTGGGCCTGGATGCCGGTCGACCGCGACCGCGGCCTGTTCCGGCTCGCGTGGGTCGTGGCCGCGCTCGTCGGGCTCCTCGCGCTGCTCGGCGCGGGCGTGGCGATCCTCCTCGCGTGACGGCCGACCGGGAGGATCGGCCGGCGCAAGCGGGCGAGGCCGGCGCGTACCGGCCGACCGCGGCCGAGGTCGCCCTCGTCCGATCGCTCGGTCGGGGCGCAGACGGGCGCTCGTCGGACCGACCCTCCGGGCTCGGGACGCCCGACTGGATCGCCTCGTCGCTGCGGCACTGCACCCGGTGCGGGACGCAGCTCGTGTTCGGCGCCGTGGCCGGGGAAGAGCGCGAGCGCCTGTCCTGCCCGGCGTGCGGCCTGATCGTCTACGTCAACCCGCGCCTCGTCGCGACGGCGCTCCCGATCACCCCGGGCGGCGAGGTCATCCTGCTCCGGCGCGGCATCGAGCCGGGTCGCGGACTGTGGGCCCAGCCCGGTGGCTTTCTCGAGGTCGACGAATCGGTCTCCGAGGCCGCGATCCGCGAGACGCTCGAGGAGACCGGCCTCATCGTTCGGCCCGAGGCGATCGTGGGCCTCTACAGTCGGCTCGAGGCCGCCGTCGTCATCGTCGTCTACGAGGCGCCGATCGTCGGCGGCAAGGTTCGCCTGACCTCCGAGGCGCTCGAAGTCCGAACGTTCGCGCCCGACGCACTGCCATGGCCGGAGCTCGCCTTCAACACGACCTACTGGGGCCTCCGCGACTGGCTCGCGAGGCGCCACCCCGACGTGGCGCTGCCCGAGGCGCGACCGCCCGAGTAACGGCCAACCCGGCGGCCGTCGAACCGGGCGACCGGGGCCGGACCATGTTGCGCGTGGGGCACACAAGCGACCGAATTCGCCGTCCACGCGCACGATTCATGCGTCCGACGCACAAAAGGGCGGCCGGAGCGCGGAATCTGCGGGATTCGTACGCGTCAGGCATCAATCCGCGGTGCCGTCGTCGCGTATGTGCGTCCTACGCAATCCGGGCCGCGCGGGAGACTTGCCTGGGACCGGCCGCGACCGGTCGGCCGGATCCTGGCCTCAGGTCAGGTCAGGTCAGGTCAGGTCAGGTCGACGAAGACGTTCTTGACCTCGGTGTAGAGGTCGAGCGCCGCCATCCCGAGCTCGCGGCCGATCCCCGACATCTTGTAGCCGCCGAACGCGGCCTCCGTGTGGATCGCCTGGTTCGTGTTGATCGACAGCACGCCCGATTGGACGCCCTTCGCGACCCGGAGGGCACGGCCGATGTCGCGGGTCCAGATCGAGCCGGCCAGCCCGTATCGGGTCGCGTTCGCGAGGCGAACGGCCTCCGCCTCGTCGTCGAAGGCGATGATCGAGACGACCGGGCCGAAGATCTCCTCCCGGGCGATCGTCATGTCGGCCGTCACGTCGTCGAAGATCGTGGGCAGGACGAACGCGCCGCCGGCAAGCGCCGGGTCGTCCGGCACCGACCCGCCGGCGACGAGCGTGGCGCCATCCTCGCGGCCCTTCGCGACGTAGTCCAGGACGCGCTCCTGCTGGCGGGGATGGACGGTCGAGCCGACCTGCGTCGATTCGTCATCCGGGTCGCCGACGCGGACGGCCGCCGTCGCCTCCGCGAACAGCTCGACGACCCGGTCGTGGACCGATCGCTCGACGAGGATCCGGGATCGAGCCGTGCAGTCCTGGCCGCAGTTGTCGAACACGGCCAGCGGCGATTCGCGCGCGAATCGCTCGATGTCGGCGTCGGCGAAGACGATGTTCGGGCTCTTGCCACCGAGCTCGAGCGAGACCTTCTTCACGTTCGCCGACGCGAGCCGCATGATCTCCTGGCCGGTCGTCGTCTCGCCCGTGAAGGCGATCTTGCCCACGTCGGGATGGGCCGCCAGGGCCGCTCCGGCCGTGCCACCCGGGCCGGTGACGACGTTCACCACACCCGGCGGAAAGCCCGCCTCGAGGGCGAGCTCACCGAGCCGGATCGCGGTGAGCGGCGTGTACGACGCCGGCTTGAGGATGCAGGTGTTGCCGGCAGCGAGCGCCGGGCCGAGCTTCCAGGCGGCCATGTTGATCGGGAAGTTCCAGGGCACGATCAGTCCGACGACGCCGATCGGCTCGCGAAGCGTGAAGTCGAGACCCGGGCGCGACACCGGGATCGTCTGGCCGGTGATCTTGTTCGCCGCACCGGCGTAGTACTCGAACACGAGCGACGCGCCGAGGACCTCCCCGCGAGCCGAGCTGATGGGCTTGCCGCCGTTGCGGCTCTCGAGCCGCGCCAGCTCCTCGAGGTTCTTCTTCACGAGCCCCGACAGCTTCTGGAGCGTCCGACCGCGCTTGGATGCGGACCACGACGAGAAGCCCTTGGGGTCGTCGAAGGCGCGTCGGGCGGCCTCGACCGCGCGGTCCACGTCGGTCTTGCCGCCGAGCGGCGCCGTTGCGATGACCGCACCGGTGGCCGGGTTGATCACCGTGAACGTCTGGCCGTCGGCGGCGTCGACCGGCTGACCGTCGATCAGCATCCGGACCGGCTCGGGTGTCTCGTGCAGGGCGCTCGCCGCGCCCGACCCGCCCGCGTCCGGCGACCGGTCCTCGATCGTCATCGCGTCATCTCCTCGCCTGTCGCGTGCTCCTCGCCGCCGCGCCTCCTCGGCCGATCATAGGTCTGCCGCTCGATCCGGCCCTCGCGCGAGAGCCGCAACGCTTGCGCCGAGGACGGCGCCGAAGACCCAATGCGCGAGGAGCATCGCCACCTGGCGATCAAGGCGATCACGGGTCACGGGGGGCAGGAGGCCGAGGGCCGGGATCCAGCCGCCGTAGCTCACGACCCACACGCCGGTCGCGACGGTGACCCCGGCGGCCGGCAGCAGCAGCGCCGGCGGCGGGTGTCCGGGCAGCCGTGCCCGCAGCCGGCCGAGACCTGGAGCGACCAGGGTCGCGAACCCGGCCCCGATCGCGGCGCCGAAGGCGAGGTGGAGGGCGGCCCCGACGATCCCGTCGAGCTGTTCGGCGGCGATCGGGCCGCGGTCGGCGTGGACGAGCCCCGCCCGCGCGATCCGTTCGGGTGGGTACTCGCCCATCGCCCCGGCACGGCCCGCAACCAGCATCGCCGCGCTCATGGCCATCGTGGCGGCGGTTCCCCCGGCGAGCCCGACGGCGAGCGTGCGCGCGTCGCCGGCCATGCTCACGAGTCTCGGCCGCCGTTCGCCGTCAGCATCCGCAACCCGACGACGGCTGAGACGGCCGCCGCGGCCGCCGTGGCCACGAGGCCCCGATGGAGCGACAGCTCGAGCTGGATCGACCGTTCCTTCGACCGGTTCGCGAAGCGACCGTGAGCGCCGCGGTCCTCGCGCTCGTCGACCGGCGCATCGAGGTTGTCGGGCCGGTCGGGTCGCGGCTCGTCGGTCTGCTGGGCCGCGTAGCCCGTCCGGCCGAGATACCAGTCGAGCACGTTCGGGACGAACTTCTGGCCCCACACGGCGAGCAGCGTCGGGCCGCCGACGAAGAGCTCGCGGCGCGGGTGCCTGGCCGCGTGGAGGATCGCCCGCGCGGCGACCTCGGGCTCGAAGATCGGCGGAACCGGCTGTGCGCGGTCGGGCAGTCGCGACCGGACCCAGCCGAACTGGGGCGTGTTCATCGCCGGCAGGTGGACGGCCGTGAGCCGGACGTGACTCCCGTCGTGGATGAGCTCGCAGCGGAGCGAATCGGTGAAGCCGACGATCGCGTGCTTGGAGGCGCAGTACGCCGACTGAAGCGGGATCGAGCGGTAGGCGAGCGCCGACCCGATCTGGACGATCACGCCGCGGTCGCGAGGCTTCATCCGGCGAAGCGCCGCGAGCGTGCCGTGAACGTAGCCGAGGTAGTTGACCTCCGTGACGCGACGGTACTCATCCGCCGTGGTCTCGGTCACCGAGGCGAAGACCGACTCCATCGCGTCGTTGACCCACGCGTCGATCGGGCCCAGCTCGTGCTCGATCCGATCCGCCGCGGCCTCGACCGCTCCTGCGTCGGCGACGTCGACCTCGAGCGCGAGCGCTCGCGAGCCCGCTCGTCGGACGTCCTCGGCCGCGCCTTCGAGCCCGGCGTTTCCGCGCGCCAGCAGCGCGACGTCCCAGCCGTCCTCGGCGAAGGCCCGGGCGGTTGCGCGTCCGACGCCGGCGGACGCCCCGGTGATCACGACGATCATGCGAATCCTCCTTGTGAGCGGTGATCGGTGCGGCGACGGTCGAGGCGGCCACCCAGCTCGCCCGCGGCGCCGATCGCGAGCCCGACCGACACGCCGGCCGAGACGAGGCAGAGCGAGCAGAACGCCCGCGCGACGAGCGGCTGGAAGAGCGTGAGCACGAGACCGGTCATCGCTCCGACCGTGGCCACGACCGTGAGAGCCGCCGCGAGCCAGGCCGGGCCGTCGGGCCTCACGAGGAGCGCAACGGCCAGCAGCCCGTCCACGCCGTACGCGGCCGCGCCGAGCGACGCGTCCGGCACCGGCAGCATCCGGGAGACGGCCGACGTCAGGACCCGTTCGCTGCCCGAGCCGAAGAGCGGGTCCCAGACAGTCGCGATGAATCCGAGCTGGAACGAGGCGAGGTACGTGCTGACGGCGAAGCCGACGAGCGCGAGCAGGAGCAGGAGTGCGGCCCGACCCCGGCCGCGAATGGCGCCGTGCCCGATCTGCATCAATCCCGCTCCACGACGACGTCGACGCCGTCGGCCTTCGTCACGACGACGTCGGTCGCGCCGCCCTTGGCCGCGAACGTCAGCCCGACGCGCTCGGTCCCGACCGGCAGGCCGCGGATCTCGAGGCGATCGATGAACCGCGGCAGCCGGGGCCGGACGATCCGGAGGCGATGGGCGAAACCGTCGGGCCGGAGGCCGAGCGTGACCGTCAGGAGGTGGGGGATCGAGCCTGCGGCCCACGCCTGGGGGTGGCAGGCAACGGGGTAGCGGACCGGGACGCCGAAGGACCGCCGATCGAAGCCCGCGAAGCACTCCGGCAACCGCTGGTGGTCGAAGTCGGCCGAGGCCTCGACGAGCGAGGAGAGGATGCGCTCCGCGGCCTCGTCGGCGCCGTAGCGGCGGAAGCCCTCGGCGATGAGGCTGTTGTCGTGCGGCCAGACCGTGCCGAGGTGATAGCCGATCGGGTTGTAGGCCACCTCCGACGACGACAGCGTTCGGATGCCCCAGCCCGCGAAGACGTCGTCCTTCATCAGCCGCCTGGCGACTGCCTGGCCGTGGTCGTCGGACGCGATGCCCGAGAGCAGCACCTGGCCGGCGTTCGAGGCGACTACCTCGCAGGGCTTGCCGCCCATTCCGAGCGCGAGCACGTAGCAGCCGAGGGAATCCGACCAGAAGTCGCGCTCGAACCGCCCACGGAGGTCGTCGGCCTTCGCCCGAAGGTTGGCCGCCGCGTCGGCGTCGCCATCACGCTCGAGGAGGTCCGCGATTCCTCGCCAGGCTCGGTAGACGTACCCCTGGACCTCGGCGAGTGCGATCGGCGGATCGGCGATCTCGCCGTCGGCGTCGACGATCGCGTCGCCGGAGTCCTTCCAGCCCTGGTTGACGAGGCCGCGCTTCGTCGTGCTGTCGTAGGCGAGATAGCACGTGTCGCCCATCGTTCGGTCGATCCAGCCGAGAGCCCGGTCGACGTTCGAGCGGAGGTCGTGGAAGAGGTCGAGCGTGCCGGCCCACCGTGCGTGCTCGGCGAGCACGAGGAGGAAGAGCGGAGTTGCGTCGACGGTGCCGTAGTAGGGCGTCTGCGGGATCTCGTCGAGGCGCGCGAGCTCGCCGATCCGGAGCTCGTGGAGAATCTTCCCGGGCTGCTCGTCGCGCCAGTCGTCGTCCTTCGTCCCCTGGCGACCTGCGAGGAGCCGGAGCGTCGCCGCCGCGACGCGCGGCTCGAACGCGAGCGTCTGCCAGGCCGCGATGAGCGAATCGCGGCCGAAGAGCGTCGAGAACCAGGGCACGCCCGCGCCGTAGTAGGCGTGACCGTCGAGCTCACCGTGGAGGATCCGGAGGTCGTCGAGCGAGCGCGACATCAGGGCGTCGAACAGGAGGTCGGTCGACCGCACCGCCGTCGCCCACTCCCCGCCGCCGGCCCAGGGGAGCCCGCCGTCCTCGATGTGGAGGGCCGTTCTCGGCCGGTGCCGATGCTCGTCGGGCGCGCGGTGCTCGATCGGGGCGGCCCCCGCTCGCACGTGCTCGCCGATCCGGAGCCGGACTTCCACGGTCGACTCGCCCCGCGCCGGGATGTCGACGTCCATCTCGCACCCGTCGTCCGTCCTGCGGGCCGGTTTCGGCTTGAACGACGCCGTGAGCGTTCGGTCCACGCCGTCCTTGCCGTCGTAGGCGAACACGAGATCGTCGCCGTCCCAGCGCGGCTCGCGGAGCGTTCCGGGCCGCTCGATGAGCAGCCCACGGATCTCGAAGATGTCCTCGAAGGACGCGGCCAGTTCGACCCGCACGTGGATCGTCGCCGACATGCTGCCGAAGCTGCGGACGCGGATCGTGTCGACGAGCTCCGCCTCGTCGCCGTCGAGGGCGCGGTCCCAGCGGATTCCCAGGCGATCCTTCTCGATGCGCTGGCCGTCTCGAACGAGCAGCTCCGGGTTCGTCAGCTCGAGCGTCGCGGAGTTGCCGCTGCGGGCGCCGGCCGCCAGTGCGCTCGGCCGGATGTCCGCGATCCACAATCGATACCCGGACAGGAAGCGTGTGTCGTGGTGGTAGAGGCCGAAGCCATGATCGCCGTCGGTGTCGATCTGGCCGTCCGGGGGGCAGAGGAAGAACGGCTCGCCGCTCTTCACGACGACGGCGTCGCTGATGTTCCTGACGACCGCTGCCTGCTTCCTGGTCAGGATCTGCTGCTTGCGGCCGTGCTCCTCGTGCTCGGTGTTCGGCTGGGGGTTCGGCCGGTCCGCCTTCGCATGCTGCTCGTCCCCCGCGCTGTCGTGACGCCCCTCCGCGCGAGTTTCCGTTGGCACCCTGCAACTAGAGCGCGGTTCGTGGGTCAGCCTCGCGCCGCGTTCCGTGAGAGGGGTTGCAATCCTCTCGCGCGCCGACTGCGCTCGCTGCCGGTCAGCCTCTGCGTCGGGCGATCGCCTCCCGCTCGAGGTTGCGAACGAGGGACGCGACCTGCGCCGGGATCTCACGGCGAATCATCGGACCGGCCATGGAGGCAAGCCGCCCGGTCAGCTCGAGCCCGACGCTGTAACGGACCTCGGTTCGGGCCGGCGCGACGGGCTCGAGGTCGAACGGGATCGAGGCGTGGATCTCACCGGACACGCCGCGTGCGGCACCGTCGAGGAGGAGCCGCACGTGGTGCGGCGGGTCGGCGTCGACGTAGCGACCGACGAGGTCGGCCCGCACCGTCATGAAGGCGACGCGCGAGGCGAGCACGACCCTGACCCGATCGGGGCCGTCCGCGACGACCGATTCGGCATCGGGAAGGACGCGGGCGAGCGCGGTCGGGTCCTCGAGGATCGCCCAGATCTCGTCCGGCGAGGCCTCGACGAGGACCCGGTCGATGGTCGACTCGTTCATCGCCGGAGCTGCGCCGCGGTCATGGCCGCGCCCGTCGCGCCGGCGTCGTTCCGGAGGCGTGCCGCGACGACCTCGCAGGGCACCGTGAGCAGCGGGAGGAATCGATCGGCGTCGGCGCTGATGCCTCCGCCGAGGATGAACAGCGTGGGCCAGAAGAGGCGGTGGATCGCATGAAGGTGCTCGTCGAGGTTCGCCGCCCAGGCCTCCCAGCTCAGCTTCTCGCGGACGCGGACGATCGCAGCCGACCGATGCTCGGCGTCGTCGCCGCGGAGCTCCATGTGGCCGAGCTCGGTGTTCGGCACGAGGCGGCCGTCGACGAAGATCGCGGAACCGACGCCGGTTCCGAGGGTCAGCGCGATGACGGTCCCGCGACGGTCACGGCCGGCACCGAAGCGCATCTCGGCGATCCCGGCCGCGTCCGCGTCGTTCAGGAGCGCGACCGGCCGCAACAGCCGCCGCGACAGCGCATCGGCGCCGGGGTAGTCCACCCAGGCCTCGTCGATGTTGGCCGCGGTCTTCACGACCCCGTCGACTACCACGCATGGCAGCGTCACGCCGACCGCGCGCCGGTCGCCTGCCACCGGGGCCGTGTCGCGATCGAGCGCGGCCTCGACCTGCTCCACGAGGTGTGCGACCTCGTCGATCACGGCGTCGGGTGTCGACGGATCGGGCGTGTCCGACTCGAGCCGCGACGTCATGAGCCGGCCCGTCTCGGTGTCGACTGCGGCGGCCTTGATCGCGCTGCCGCCGACGTCGATTCCGATCGCCACCGTCATTCGCACGCTCCTCTCCGCCTGGGGGCTGATCCTACTGTCCGGACGCGGAGACGGCCGCTACGCTGCCGGGGATGCCCGAAGCCGCGGACCCCGGGGTCCAGCTGATCGCGGCCGTCGTGGCCGGCGACCTCGGGGCGGTCGAGTCGATCCTCGGCGCGTACCCGGCGGCCGCGACCGCGCGCTCCGCGGAGGGCGTGTCGGCCCTGATGCTCGCCCACTACCACGCCCGGCGCGATATCGCCGGCCGGATCCGGGCCGACGTGGAGGCCCTCGACGTCCACGAGGCCGCCACCGTCGGCGCGGTCGATCGGCTGCGCGAGCTGCTCGACGCGGACCCGGAGCTCGTCGCCGATCGATCGACCGACGGCTTCACCGCGCTCCACTTCGCCGCGTTCTTCGGCGATGCCCAGGCCGCGGCGCTGCTCCTCGAACGTGGCGCGGACGCGATCGCCGTCGCGGCGAACCCGCTCCGGGTCACGCCGCTCCACAGCGCGAGCGCGTCGCGGAACCACGCGGTCGCCCGGTTGCTGCTCGACCGCGGCGCGGACCCGAATGCCCGCGAGAACGGCGGCTACACGGCCCTCCACACGGCGGCCGACAACGGCGACGACGAGCTCGTCGAGCTGCTGCTGGCGCGAGGCGGCGATCCGGGGGCCGCGGCGGAGGACGGGCGGACGCCGGCCGACGTCGCGCGCGACAAGGGGCACGTGGCGCTCGCGTCGAGGCTCACGAGAGGCTGACGGCAGCCTCCCGTGAGCAGTGCCGTTCGAGTACCGGGTCAGGAGCGGCCGGAGCTCGCGGAAGCGACCGACACCTCGGCTTCGCCAGGCGCCGCGTCGGACGGTGCGTCGGCCCGAGGGTCGCTCCGGAGCCAATTGACGTTGAGCGCCGGCACCGGCCGGCTGAAGCCCTTGAGCGTCAGGTCGCCGACCGACTCGGCCTCGACCAGGTCCTCGACGGCGGCGTGGGTGCGCTGGCTCAGGAGGATCTGATCGGCCTTGGCTTCGCTCGACAGGCGCGAGGCGAGGATCACGACGTTGCCGATCGCGCCGTAGTCGTGGCGTCCCTCGAATCCGATCCGCCCGAGCGTCGCGTAGCCGGTCGCGATCCCGATCCCGATGTTGAGGTTGTAGCCGCGCTTCCGCCAGCCCGCGGCCAGGCGACCGAACTCGGTCCTCATCGCAACCGCCATCGCGACGGCCCGTTCCACGTGATCGGGCTGGGGGACGGGGTCGTTGAAGAAGACGAGCATCCCGTCGCCGGCAAAGTGCTCGAGCGTGCCGCCGTGCTCGACGATCTTCTCGCCCATCATCCGGTGGTATTCGCCGAGGACACCGAGGAGCTCCTCGGGCTCGGCTTCCTGGGCGAACGCGGTGAAGCCGCGGAGGTCGGCGAACATCGCCGTGATCTGGCGGCGGTGTCCTGCCAGCAGCTGCTCGCCGTCGCGCGACGAGACGAGGGCCGCGATCTGGGGCGAGAGAAACCGGCTCAGCTGCTCCTTCTGGCGCTCGATCGTCTCGGTCAGCGACGTCTGGCGGACCAGGTAGTCGCGCTCGAGGTCGCGCAGGCGCTTGGCTGCCAGCGAGGCATTGATTCGCGCCCGCAGCACGGCCGGGTTGAACGGCTTTGGGAGGTAGTCCGCCGCACCCATCTCGATGCACCGGACCACGCTGTCGAGCTCGTCGACGCCCGAGATCATGATGACCGGCAGGTGGCGGAGTGCCTCGTCCGCCTTGATGGTCTCGAGCGTCGCGTAGCCGTCGAGCTCGGGCATGACGACGTCGAGGAGGACGACGTCGATCGACCGGTCGGTGTCGGCCGCGAGGATCGCCAACGCGTCGGCCCCCTGGGTGGCCTCGATCGTCCGCATCCCGAGACCCGCGAGCAGCTGGGCGAGCAGCTTGCGATTGACCACGCTGTCATCGACGACGAGCGCGATCCCGTTCGTGCCGTCGCTCTCGCCCGGCGCGGGCGCCCCCGTCAGGCGCCCGGACGCATCCCTCACGGCGTCGACCCACGCTCGGCGAGCCACCCGCGAAGCGCCTCGTCCGCGCTTCGCCATTCGTCGGCGACCGCGGCGGCCTCGCCGTCGAGCCCGGCCGCCTCTCCGGCGCGCGCCCGTTGCTCGATCGAGCGGCAGAGCTCGCCGAGGCGAATCGCCCCGACCGTGAGGCTCGCGCTCTTGAGCGTATGGGCGGGCCGGACGAGCGCCTCGGCGTCCCCGTCTTCGATCGCAGATCGGATCGCCGCGATCTGGGTCGCCGCATCGCCGAGGTAGGTCTCGATGAGGTCGGCGATGAACGAGTCGTCGCCGCCGACGGACTCGC
>DASXWX010000120.1:0-7294 GCA_036503395.1 Candidatus Limnocylindrales bacterium | reverse complement strand
ACATCGTGCGCTCGAGGGAGTGGGCGTTCTTCTTCTGGGGCATGATGCTGCTCGTCCCCGCGAGGCCGTCCGGGATCTCGACCATCCGGAACTCGTAGGTCGACCAGACGTAGAGGTCGATCGCGACCCGGGCGATGTCGTTGGCGTGGATCGAGAGGACGGCGGCCACCTCCGCCGGGTAGTCGGTGTTGAAGATTCCGGCGTCCTGACCCGTCGCCACGAGGCCGTCGAAGCCGAGGAAGTCGGCCGTCCGGTCGCGGTTGAGCGGCCACGACGTGCCGGCCATCGCGGCAAGGCCGAGCGGGCTCAGGTTGACCCGCTCGAAGGCCTGCCGGATCCGCTGCTGGTCGCGCTCGAACGTGAACGCGTGGCGGACCAGGTAGTGGGCGAACGTCGTCGGCTGGGCGTGCTGGAGATGGGTGTAGCCGGGCATGATCGTGTCGACGTGCCGCTCGGCGAGCGAGAGCACGACCCGCTCGAGGGCCTCGAGGTCGGTGAGGGTCTCGAGCATCGCGTCGCGGGTGTAGATGCGGTCGACAGTCGAGCCCTGGTCGTTCCGGCTCCGCCCCGTGTGGAGCCGGCCGGCGACGTCCTCGCCGATTTCGGCGGCGAGGGCGCGCTCGACCTGCAGGAGCAGGGTGTCGTATTCCGGGTCGACGACCACCAGGTCCGGCTCGTCCGCCAGCCGAAGGAGCGCGGCCAGGATGCGATTCCCGTCGGATCGCTCGATCACGCCCTGCTCGATGAGCATGAGGCAGTGAGCGAGGTCGACCTCGAGGAAGATCGACAGCTGGTCGAGCTCCGCCCGGAGCACGGGCTTCAGGATGTACTCCTGGTTCGTGCGGTCGGGCGGTTCTCCGAGGCGTCCTTCGGCGAGCGGGCGGACCAATCGAGCCTCCTGTTCGTTGACTGGTGTTACTGGGTGATTCCGAGCGCCTTGATCAGGCCGAGCTGATCGAGCTGGTCGATGAACTGGTTGGTGTAGGTGTCGGAGGACTTCACGTTCGACACGGCCTCGTTGGCGACGACGAGGGCCTCCTTCTGGAGGTCGAGCATCGCGTCGGTGACGCGCCCGGTCGGATCGATCTGGTCGAGGACGATCGGATCGACGTTCGCCTCGGCCTCCTCCTTCTCGACGCTGCCGACCTTCATGAACTCCTGGACGGCGAGGTCGTGGTCGGTGAGCATCGTGTGCTCGCCCTCCATCAGCGCGGCCACGAGGTTGAGGGTCGTGTTGGGGTTCTTGGCGATGAAGTCCGCCGGCAGGGCGAGCCCGGCCCGGACGAGCCGGAGGCCCGACTGGCGAAGGTCGATCAAACGATGGAGCCCGAGCTTGGCGAGCTCGTCGTCGGTGATGCCCTCGACCGGAGCGCCCTGGACGGCGCCCGACTGGACGGCCGCATAGCGGTCCGACTGGCCGCCGACCTGGACGATCGTCACGTCACTCTGCTGGAGACCCAGGGCCTTGAGGGCGGTGACGACCGACGTATGCGAGTCGCCGCCGAACGTGCTGATCGCGATCTTCTTGCCGCGCAGATCGTCCGCACTCTTGATCGCGACGGGAGTCACGATCGAGTCGGTCGGGACCGCCAGCATGTTGAAGACGATCCTGAGGGGCTCGCCGGCCGCGTTGGCGGACAGGACGGGGCCGCCACCCATGAAGGCGCCGTCGATCTGGCCGGCCGCGAGGGCCTGGCCGGCCGGGCCGTCGCCCTCGAACGGGATCAGCTCGACCTTGAGGCCGCGCTTCGTGAAGACGCCGGTGTCCTGGGCGATGTACGGCGGCTCGTTCCCGATGATGAACGCCGCGACGCCGAGCTTGAGGTCCGTGACCTCGGGCGGCGGCAGCGTGATGTCGCCCGACGCCGCGGCCGAGCCCGACGCGGCGACCGATGCGGCCGCCGACGTCGACGGCTGGCTGCTCGGCGCCGTCGATGGGGCCGAGCTCGGCGCGCTGGACGCCGGCGTTCCCGAGCACGCGCCGAGCAACGCGATCGTTGCCAGCAGCGTCAGGATCCGGACGAGTCGATTCATGCCGCTCCTCCTTCCACCTTCTCCTCCGTCGATCGCAACAACGGAACGACCTCCTCCGCCACGAACCGCACGCCTCGCTCCCATTCGTCGAAGTGGGCACGCAGGTCGAAGATGAAGTGGTCGACGCCGACGTCGCCGAATGCCGCTACCTCATCCGCGATCTCCTTCGCACTTCCCTGGATCAGCACGCCGTCGAGGTCTCGGGGTGTCTCGATCGGATGCTCCGGATAGAACTTCGAGACGTCGCGCATCAGCCGCTCGACGTCGACGCGTGGCGTCGACGATCCGCCGCCCGTCGTTGGGATCGAGACGAGCGTGATGAGCCCGACCGCGGGACGAGGCCGGCCCTCCGACTCGGCCAGCTCGCGAAGACGGGCGATCCGGCGACGCAGGACGGCCCGCGGGATGCGGCTGGCGAGGAGCCCGTCGAACAGAAGCAGCGTCCGGTCGATCCCGCGCTCGGACGCACCGCCGTACCAGAGCTCGACGTGGCCATCCAGCCCGGGCGCCCGAAGCGAGACGTCCTCGAACGCGTGGTAGCGCCCCGCGTGCGTCACGGACCGCCCGCCGAGCAGCTCGCGAATGACCGCGATCTGCTCCTCGAGCATCTCCCCGCGCCGGCGGACCTCGGTCTGGACCGCCTCGAACTCGCGGTCGTCGTTGCCGCGGCCCCAGGCGAGGATCAACCGTGACGGGTCGGCAAACGTCGCCAGCGAGGCGATGAGCTGGGCCGCGACGATCGGGTTACGGAACGGGATCAACGTCGCCGTTCCGAGGGCGATCCGATCGGTCGTCGCGGCGAGCGCCGAGAGCACGACGAAGGGGTCGAGCCAGGTGGGGTCGGGATCCTCGAACCCGTGCGGCCGGTAGACTACGTGGTCCCGCACCCAGACCGAATCGAGGCCCAGCCGCTCGGCGTCCGACGCGCCGCGCAGGATGAGGGAGGCGCTCGCGTGACTGCCGAAATGGGGAAGGAGCGTGCCGAACTTCACGACGCGCCCCCGGTGATCATCCGGCGCGCCGACGCGGTCGCCCGCGACATCCCGGATGGCCGCGGTCGGGCCTTCCCGTATCCGTTTCCGGATTCAGGCAGCCGGATCGACATGCACGTCATCGAGCTCTCTCCGGCCGGACCCGACGGCCGGTTCCATTTCCATTCACGGAACGAGAACATCTATCTGATCCTCGAGGGTGCGATCCGGCTGCGCCTCGCCGATCGGATCGAGCCCCTCTCCGCGGGTGACGTGGCCTGGATCCCGCCGCGCGTCCCGCACGCGGTCGCCGCCGATCCGGAGGTCGGCGCGCGCCTGCTCGAGATCTACTGGCCGGCGCCGTCCGACTTCGTCGAGGTCGTCGACGACGGCGGCAGCGCCGGCTAGCGCGCGCTCAGCCGGCATCCTTCCGAACCTCGTAGCGGTCCCTGACGGTCGGTCGGCCGTCGCGGGCCATCTCCTGCCCGAGGGCGTAGACGCCGACGAGCGCGCCTGATTCGTCGAGGAGCAGGAAGTCGGCGTCCGCCCCGGCGGCCAGCGCGCCCTTTCGGGCCAGGCCGAGGGCCGCCGCCGGGTTCGCGGTCACGACACGCAGGGCCGCCGGCCAGCCGAGGCCGCGCTCGACCGCGATCGCCCGCGTCTGCGCGAACAGCGTCCCCATCAGGGTGTCGTACGGATCCCAGCCGGCCGTCGTCCGTGCCGGCACGTGTCCGTTGCCGTCGGTCGTCATCGAGACGCGGGCCGGGTCCACGCCCGCGCCGAGGAGGTCCGTGACCGCGATGGATGGCGGGACCGAATCCGCGAGCCCGTGGGCCGGGTCCATCAGCGTGCTGACGTCGACGTTCGCGCCGTCCGCCGCGAGGCCGACGACCGCATCGAGGCTCGCCCGGATCCAGTTGCAGTGGGTGATCACGAGGCGATTCGGGTTGGGCAGACGCCCGAGGACGTCGCGGAGGAGCGCGACGCCCTCGGGGTCCGTGCCGAGATGAACGTGAATGACGAGCGCCTGGCCGCGGGCCCGTTCGGCCCACGCCAGCTCCCGGGCGACGTCGACGAGCTCGCGGGCGCCGATCGACGGGGCGCGGTTGTCGCCGACGGCGAGCTTGACCCCGACGACGTCGTCCAGGAGCCAGGCGTCGCGCCAAGCCGAGCCGGTGAGGCTCGCGAGCGGCCGGCCGAACCCGCCGACATAGAGGTAGGCGCTCATGCCGTCGTCGCGGAGGGCGCGTGCCTTCGCCAGCAGGCCCTGGAGGTTCCGGCTCACCATGTCGATGCCGGGCGCGCCGACGACGGTCGTGATCCCGTTCCCGGTCAGATCGCTCAACCGAAGCTCGGGGATCCGCGACGCGTAGCCGTCCCCTCCCCCGCCGCCGAGGATGTGGGCGTGGGCGTCGATCAGCCCGGGCGCGATCGTCAGCCCCGAGACGTCGACCCGCTCGGCGACCGAACCCAGCTGCCCGACGTCGCCGACGGCCGCGATCCGCCCGTCGACCACGAGCAGATCGGCCGAGCGCGTGCCGTCGAGCTCGACGATCGTGCCGCCGGCGAAGAGGCGCACCGCCGTCACGCCCGCCACCGATCGAAGCGGCGTTCGACACGCCGGAGGATCTCGGCCGTTCCGATCCCGGCGACAACGAGGATGATGATCCCGGCCATGACCCGGGCCGTGTCGAAGGTCTGGCCGGCCACGCTGACCATGAAGCCGAGACCGGTGTTCGAAGCCACGAACTCGGCCGCAACCACGCCGACGAGCGAGCGGCCGGCGGCCTGCCTGAGCCCGGTGATGATGTAGGGCAGGCTGCCGGGGAGGATGACGGTCGCGATCATCTTCCGCCGCGACGCGCCGAAGTGGCGGGCGACGCGGATGTAGCGACCCTCGCTCGCCTTCACGCCGGTCAGGGTGTTGACCGCGACGAAGAAGAACCCGGCGAGGAAGACGTACCAGATCTTGAACTGGAAGCCGATCCCGAACCAGATGATGAAGATCGGGACGAGGGCGATGTCCGGCGTGACGTAGATCGCGTTGAGCCAGGGCTGGGCGATCTTGGAGGCCCGGCTGCTCATGCCGACGAGGAGGCCGACGGCGATCCCCGCGGCGACCGCCAGCAGGTAGCCGACGATCCAGACGCTCGCGGTCGCCGCGATGTGCGGCCAGAGCCAGCCGCGCACCACGAACCCGTCCCAGAGCGAGCCGACGACCGCGCTGAACGGCGCGAGCAGGATCCGCTTGATGAAGCCGCCGCGGGTCGCGATCTCCCAGACGACGATGATCGTGATGGCCAGCCCGAGCGGGTAGACGACGCGCTCCAGCCCCGGCCGCATCCGGAAGCGGCCGGCACGAGCGGGCGCCGCCACGGTCGTCACAGCCCGGCCTCGCCGCCACCGGACTGCTCGAAGTTGATGACGACCTGGCGCTCGATCAGATGCCAGATCTCGTCCTCGTACTCCTGGAAGCGCGGCGTCCGCTTCACCTCGAGCGGTCGCGGCCGCGGCAGGTCGAGCCTGATGTCGGCGACGACGCGCCCCGGGGCTCCGCTCATGACGATGACGCGGTCCGACAGGTAGACCGCCTCGCCGATCTGGTGGGTCACGAACAGCACCGTCCGCTTCCACTCCTCCCAGATCCGGAGGAGCTCGCGCTGCATCAACTCGCGGGTCTGGGCGTCGAGGGCCGAGAACGGCTCGTCCATGAGCAGCAGCCGCGGGTTGACCGTGAGCGCCCGGGCCAGGTTCGCCCGCTGCTGCATGCCGCCCGAGAGCTCGTGCGGGTAGTGGCCCTTGAACTTGGCGAGGCCCACGAGCTCGATGTAGGGCTCGGCCCGCCGGGCCGCCTCGGCGATCGGGACGTTCTGGCACTCGAGGCCGTAGGCCACGTTCCGGACGACCGAGAACCACGGGAAGAGCAGCGGCTCCTGGAAGACCATCGCCCGGTCGCGGCGGACCTCCTCGATCGGGCGTCCGTCGAGCAGGACCTGGCCGCCGGTCGCGTGGACCTGGCCGTCGACGATCCGCAGGAACGTCGTCTTCCCGCAGCCGCTCGGCCCGACGATGCTCACGAACTCGCCCTCGGCCACCGACAGGTCGAGGCCCTCGATCGCGGTCACGATCTGCCCGTCCCGCCGGCGCTCGTAGTCCATGCGCACGCCGCGCGCCTCGAGGAGCGCGCTGCCGTCGGGCTGAGCGGTCGTCACGTGGGTGTCCCTCCGGTCGTGGGTCGCAACCATCGGCTACGTCCCGAACTCGAGATCGGGGCGCCACGACTCGACCCGCCGCTCGACCCGCTCGAGGGCGAGGAAGGCGACGAGCGCGATCGTCGTCATGAAGAGGGCGCCGAAGATGATCTTGTCGATCTGGAGGGTGGCGCCGGCGACGAAGATGAAGTTCCCGAGACCGGCGGTGGAGCTGTAGAACTCGCCGATGACGACGCCCAGGACGCCGCGGCCGATCCCGAGCCGGGCCCCGGCCAGGACGAACGGCACGACCGACGGCAGGATCACCGTCCGGAGCTTTCGCCGCTGCGACGCCCCGAAGTGGTTGGCCACGGTGAGGAACCCGCGGTCCACCGTGCGGACGGCATAGAAGGCGTTGATCGCGATCGGCATGAAGACGCCGATGAAGACGGTGACGGTCGTGGCCGGCCAGCCGATCCCCGCCCACAGGACGATGAGCGGCAGGAGCGCGATCCGCGGAGTGGCGTTGAGGCCGTTGAGGAACGGCTCCACGGCGTAGCCGAGTCGCCGGTAGAGCGCCGACACCACGCCGAACGGGATGGCGACGACGACCGCGACCGCATAGCCGACCGCGAACTCGCTCGCGCTGATCGAGACGTCGTTCCAGAAGCGGTCGTCCTGGACCGTCTTGATGCCGGCCTGGACGACGCCGACCGGCGAGCTGAAGAAGCGCTCCTGGACGATGCCGCTCGTGGATGCCAGCTGCCAGAGCGCGAGAAAGACGAACAGGCTCGTGACCGGCAGCCAGAACGTGTCGTGTCGCCGGAACCAGCGGACGACGCGGTTCATGGCGCGCTCCCCTGCGCTCGCGAGACGCCGCGGCCGATGACCAGCACGAGCCCGATCAGCCCGATGCCGAGCACGTACGGCGCCGGATAGCCGAGCGCGTCGATCAGCGGGCCCCACACGATCGCCGAGCCCGAGCCGCCGATCTGATAGCCGATCGAATAGGTCGCGACGGCCGACCCGAGCCGGCGGGCCGGCGCGAGGTCGGCGGTGAGGGCCATCGCCGTCGTGTTGAAGACCGACGAGCCCGCG
>DASXWX010000119.1:0-6451 GCA_036503395.1 Candidatus Limnocylindrales bacterium | reverse complement strand
CTGTGTTCGTGACGAGCGCCGCGCTTGCGCTCGTCGGTCTCGTCGTCGCGCTGACGCGGTTCGTCGAGCCCCGGCGGCTCGTCGCGGTCGTCCCACCACTGATCGGCTAGGAGGTCCACGCCAGATCGCATGACCAGCTCGCTGATCCTCGACCACGACGGCGGCGTCGACGACTACCTGTCACTGCTCCTGGCGCTCACGTTCGAGGAGCACCGGCTGGAAGGGGTGGTCGTCACGCCCGCCGACTGCTATATCGAGCCGGCCGTCGGCGCGTCGCGGAAGATCATCGACCTCGCGGGTCGATCAGAGATCCCTGTCGCCGAGAGCACCGTTCGCGGCCTCAACCCCTTTCCCCGCGAGAACCGGCGCGACTCGTTCTCCGTCGACATCTTCCCGATCCTCAACGAGAGCGGCGTCGTCCGCGCGCCGTTCGTGGAGGAGCCCGGACAGACGTGGCTGGCGAGGACGATCGCCGCAGCACCGGAGCCGGTGACGCTGCTCGTCACGGGGCCTTTGACCACCGTCGCGGCAGCCCTCGAGCTCGAGCCCTCGATGGAACGCAATATCCGCGAACTCGCCTGGATGGGCGGGGCGCTGCGGGTACCGGGCAACGTCAGCCCATGGCTCGAGGGCGGACAGGACGGCTCAAGCGAGTGGAACGTGTACTGGGATCCTCCGGCCGCCGCGCGCGTGTTCGAGTCGTCGATCCCGATCGTCATGTGCCCGCTCGACATCACGAACCGGGTCGAGATGACGCGCGAGTTCCTCCTGACGCTCGCACGGAACCGGCGCCACCCGTTCTCGGACCTTGCGGGGCAGTGCTACTCGCTCGTCGCGCACCAGACGTATTACTTCTGGGACGTCCTCACGACCGCATACGTCGAGCGCCCGGACCTCTATCGCATCGAGCACGAGGGCGTCCGCGTCGAGCCGACGGGCTTCAGCCAGGGTCGAACCGTTCCGGATCCGACCGATCGCGAGGTCGGAGTGTTCGCGGACGTCGACCTCGAAGGCTTCTATTCCTACGTGCTCTCGAGCTGGGAGCGGTGAGCGCCGTTCCACGGCCGACGCCCGCGTGGACGCCGGATGAGCTCGCGCGCCGGATCCAGCACACGCTGATCCGGATCGATGCCACGCGGGACGACGTCGAGCGCCACTGCCGTGATTGCGTTGAATACGGGTTCGACGCCGCGATGGTCGCCGGCAACTGGCTGGCCGTCGCCGCCCGCGCCCTGGATGGATCGGGCATCAAGCTCGCCTCGGCGATCGACTTTCCGACCGGCGAGATGACGACCGAGGGCAAGGTCGCCGAGGCTCGCTCGCTGGTCGAGCTCGGCGCGGTCGAGCTCGACGTCGCAGCCAACATCGGCTGGCTTCGGAGCGGGATGGAGCGCGAGTTCCGGGACGACCTCGCGGCCGTCGTCGAAGCGGCCCGGCCGGCGGCCGTCAAGGTCATGCTCGAGCTGCCCCTGCTGACCTCCTCCCAGCGCGATCGAGCGGTCGACCTCGCAGTCGACGCCGGCGCCGCCTGGCTCAAGAACGCGAGCTCGAGCGCCGTCGAGGTCGCCAACCCGGCTTCGATCCGCTATCTACGCCGCCGTGCGCCCGCTTACGTGCGCGTGAAGGCGTCCGGTGGAATCAAGGCCTACGACCAGGCGGTCGCGCTGCTCGACGCCGGAGCGGACCTCGTCGGCTCGAGCGCCGGCGTCGCGATCGTGACCGGCGCGATGAACGCAGAGAGCTACTGACGGTGGCGGGCTCCGGTCAGGCGATCGTCGTCGGGAGCTACGCCGTCGGCCTCAAGATGCGCACCGACTCGTTCCCGGTCGCCGGCGAGACGCGGCTCGGGTCCGGGTTCGAGGAAGGGCCCGGCGGCAAGGGCAGCAACCAGGCGATCGGGCTCGCCCGCCTCGGTGCCGACGTTCGATTCGTCGGTTGCGTCGGTGCCGATCGCTACGGCCGCGACGCGCTCGAGCTCCTGCAGCGTGAGGGAGTCGACACCTCAGGCGTGACGGTCATCGCCGATGAGCCGACGGGCGTCGGGTTCATCGTGCTCGACGCCGCGGGCGACAACGTCATCGTCCTGGATCCGGGGGCGAACCGGCGGCTCGATGCCGCGCTCGTCGGCGAACGAGCGGCATCGATCGGCCGAAACGAGGTCGTCCTCACGCAGCTCGAGATCGACGCCGCCGCCGCGACCGCCGCCTTGACCGCGGGACGAGCGGCTGGCGCGACGACCGTCCTCAATCCGGCACCAGCTCGGCTGGTCGGCGACGAGACGCTCGCGGCGACCGACGTGCTCACCCCGAACGAGACCGAGCTCCGGATCCTGTCCGGCTTGCGACCGCAGGCAATTGCCGACGACGAGGCGCTGGCGCGCGGGCTCCTTGCGCGAGGCGCCGGCACGATCGTCGTGACCCGCGGCGCACTCGGGGCGCTGGTCGTCACCGCGGGTGCCAGCGTCGTCGTCCCAGCGCCGCGTGTGGACGTCATTGACACCACGGGAGCAGGGGACGCGTTCAACGCCTGCCTCACGGCGCGGCTCCTCGCGGGCGATCCCGTCACCGCCGCGGTCTCGGTTGCGGTCGTGGCCGGCGCCCTCGCGTGCACCCGTAGCGGCGTCGTTCCGTCGCTCCCGTCGACCGCAGAGTTGGAGGCCGCTCGAGCGGGAGACGCGTCCGCGCGCGAGACGCGTCCGCGCGCGTCATCCACACGCCATAGGAGGCGGTCCCGTGATTGATCCGTTGCCCCGAACGGCCGTCTGGAGCGGCCTCGATCATCTCCCGATCGACGACGCGGTTGCGTTCGTGCGCCGGGTGGAGGACCTTGGCTTCGGTGCCTTCTGGACGCGCGAGGGGTTCGGGCGGGACCCCTTCGTGCTGCTCGCCGCGGCCGCGCGTGCCACCAACACGATCGTCCTCGCGACCGGGATCGCGAACGTGTACGCCCGAGATCCCATCGCGGCCCGTGCGGCGGCGACGACCGTCGACGAGCTCGCAGGCGGCCGGTTCATCCTCGGCCTAGGCGTCTCCCACGTCGCGTGGGTCGAAGGCACGCGCCATCACACGTATGGGCCGCCGCGCCAAGTCCTCGCGACCTATCTCAATGCCCTCGAGTCGGCCGAATATCGCGCGCCCGAGCCCCACGGTCGGCCGCCGATCGTGCTGGCTGCGCTCCGGCCCGGACTGTTCTCGCTCGCGCGGGATCGCACGCGCGGCGCGTTCCCATATCTGACCCCCGTCGAAGGCGTGTCCCGAGCGCGGGCGATCCTCGACGGAGGGGCAGCGGAGCCGGCGGCAGCCGGCCGGTCCCGGCCGTGGCTCGTCGTCTCGCTGGCGGCGCGCATCGACGCCGATGGTGACGCGGCACAAGCCGCGGCACGTGCGTACGTCGCGAACTACGTCCGCCTGCCCGCGTATGTGGCGGCGCTGCGTGAGTACGGCTTTGGCGACGAGGACCTGGGCCCGACGCCATCCGACCGGCTCGTGAACGCCCTCGTCGCGACCGGCGATCGTGCCGTTGCGATCTCTCGCATCCGGGCCTTCTTCGAGGCAGGCGCAGACCAGGTCGCGATCGTACCGCTGCGGGCCGACGGGACGCCGGGTTCCCTCGACGCCGTCGAGGCGCTCGCCCCGCCATGGTGAGGGCCCCGTCGACTCGCCGCCGTCCGTCCTTCGGGGTGACGCTGCCAGATCAGCCAGCCGCGGACCTGGTGCCACTGGCCCAGGCGGCCGAGGCGGTGGGTTTCGACTACGTCTGGCTGTTCGACAGCCCGCTGATGGACCGCGATCCATACCCGCTCCTCGCCGCGATCGCCCTCGGCACGACTCGCGTCCGGTTCGGCACGTGCGTGACGAATCCGTCCAGCCGCGACCCGGTCGTCACGGCATCGGCGCTCGCGACGCTCGCCGAGATGTCCCATGGCCGGGTCGACCTCGGGATCGGACGGGGGGACAGCGCGCTGCGGCTAGTCGGTCGGGGGCCGGCGTCGCTGGCGGAGACGGCGGCGGCGCTCCTGCGGATTCGTGAGCTCGTGGAGGGCCGAACGATCGATGCGGACAACGGAAGGCTCGACCTGTCGTACGCGACTGGGGCGAGGCTTCCCGTGTGGCTCGCTGGGTACGGCCCGCGAACGATCGCCCTGGCCGCTCGCATCGCCGACGGGATCGTCATCCAGGTCGCGGACCCTGAGCTCGTCGCGTGGTTCGTAGCCCAGCTCCGTGCGGCAGAGGTCGAAGCCGACCGAGCTCGCGGATCGGTCGCAGTCATGGTCGCTGCGGCCGCGCTCGTCGGCGACGATGCCCAGGCCATCGAGCGCGTCCGATGGTTCCCGGCGCTCGTCGCGAATCACGTTGCGGACCTGCTCCGACGCCAGCCGGCCGGGTCGCTGCCGGCGGCGCTGACCGAGTACCTCGGCCGGCGGCCGAGCGATGGCTACATCCCCCAGCGCGTCGGCGACTACTCGTTCGTCGAGGATGATGTCGTGCGACGGATGACGATCGTGGGCAGTATCGAGGCGCATCGGGCGCGGATCGCGGATCTCGTCGCCTCAGGCGCCGATCAGGTCAATCTCTACCTCGAGCGCGGCGAAGAGGCGAGGACGATCGCGGGCTACGGTGCGGACATGATCCCCGGAGTGGGGGCGCGAGCTCTCGAATGAGGACGATCGCGACCCGTCTTCGGCCCGGATCGGACCTCCGCGCCGAGCTCGAGGCCCTGGCGACGCGAGAGGGTCTGCGCGCAGCGCTCGTCCTGACGTGCGTCGGGAGCCTCTCGGAGGTCGGCCTCCGGATGGCCAACCAATCCGACACCGAACGTTTCACGGGCGACTACGAGATAGTGTCGCTCGTGGGGACGATCTCGCTCGACGGACCCCACCTCCACATGTCCGTCTCTGACGCGGCGGGCGCGACGATCGGTGGTCACCTGCAGGACCGGAACATCGTCCGGACGACCGCGGAGGTCGTCCTCGGCGAGCTGACGGCCGTCGACTTCCGCCGACCGATCGACCCGGAGACGACGTTCGACGAGCTCGAGATCGTTCCGCGCGACGGCTGACTGTCGGCTCGGGAACGCTGCGTCAGCCGGCGAGGCTCCGAACGAGCGCGGGGACGAAGCGGTCGGCGTCGAGGCCCAACAGGATGCGAGGCGCATGCTCGTGCGGTGTCTCGACCGGGCCTCCGGCCCGCCGCCGATCGACGATCGTCATGCCACGCACGGACTCGTCGAGCCCGATCGCGACCGGCGCATGGATCTCCTCGGTGATGAGCGTCGGGTCGGCGAGCACGGCCGCTGCCGAGGGGTCATGGAGCGGGCACGCGCGTCGCCCGCTGATCGACTCGTAGAAGTCCAGGTAGTGCCTGAGCATTGCGGACGCGAGCCGGGCGTAAGGCGCAGTCGAGGCACCGATCGTGGCGATCGACTCCTCATCGAGGATCGTCCGCATCGTCACGTCGAGCCCGACCATCGTAAGCGGCCAGCCCGCCTCGAAGACCCGGGCCGCGGCCTCCGGGTCGTGCCAGATGTTCGCCTCGGCGACGGCCGTGATATTGCCGGGGCAGCCGGCCGCCCCGCCCATGATCGTGACGGCGTTGACCAGCCGCGGTAACGCGGGCTCGAGCGTCAGGGCGATCGCCAGGTTCGTGAGTGGTCCCGTCGCGAGGACGTCGTAGCGGCCTGGCTCATCCCGGGCGAGTGCCACGAGCTGCTCCGGTGCCGATCTTCCGGCGGGTTCTCGGCGCGAGGCCGTGGGCCGTGCATTCCCGAGTCCGTCGTCGCCGTGGACCTCGGGGGCGAGCTGGACCGGCCGAACAAGCGGCCGCTGCGCCCCGATCGCGACGGGCACGCCGGCCAGGCCGGCGAGGTCGAGGAGGGTCAGGGCGTTGATCGCCGCACCCTCGGCCGAGACGTTCCCGTGAACCGTGCCGACGGCCCGGATTGCGACGTTTGGTCGCGTCGAGAGATACAGGAGCGCGATCGCATCGTCGACGCCCATGTCCATGTCGAGGATCACATCGCGAACGGGCGATTCCGGCATCGGATTCTCCTGGCGGTTTGTCTCGCCCATCGTGCCCGATACGTTCCTCCCGCCGTCGGCACCCTGGAGGCCATGCGCATCGCTCGATGTTGAGGCCAGCATGGAGGAAGCGTCGAACGACGTTAGGGTGGCGTGGGCTGGCGTCCTCGTTGGCGGCTCGCCTCGACGGCTAGAGCCTCGCGCGACGCGACCTTGGGGCCGCATGGCCCGGGCGTTCTCCCCGGGTAGGATCTAGCGGTTCCGCTCCGCGCGGACGAACAGGAACGTCCCGACGACGAGGAAGCCGACGAACGAGAGCGCGATGACCGCCGCGTTGATCGGCAGGGGAGTCATCTCGGGGGCCGGCACGCCCGGCTGCAGCCCGTACACCACGTTTCGCGTGAACTCGACCGCGTAGCGCATCGGCGAGATCGC
>DASXWX010000118.1:0-2249 GCA_036503395.1 Candidatus Limnocylindrales bacterium | reverse complement strand
CGCGACCTTCGCCGATCCCGACGTCGGCTGGCTCGCGACGCTCGACTCGACCGACCCGCGCAGCCCGGTCTTCGACGTCTGGCGGACGACCGACGGCGGCCGAACGTGGACGAAGGCCGTCCTCCCCGAGGGAGCGAACCGCTCGGACACGATGGGCGCGGCCGACTTCAGCGTTGTGGGGACGGGTCACGTCCTGCTCTGGATCGAGGGCGGCATGCCGAACGGCTGGACGAGCGACCTCTACGAGAGCACGGACGCCGGCGCGACCTGGTCCGGACCGCGGACGTCGTCGCCTGGCGTGTCGGGACTGGCCACGTTCGCGGATGGGACGCACGGTGTCGTCGCGGGTGGAGCGAGCGGCCACGATCTGATTCGGACCTCAGATGGCGGCACGACGTGGGAGTCGGTCCGATACCCGCTCCCGGCCGGCGCGACCCGGAAGCTCACGACGTTCCCGACGCCGGCGCGCTTCTGGGACGCCCGCCACGGCGCCATCGCCGCGATCTACTCGACGCCGGACCTCATCCCGATGCTCGTCATCCTGACGACGGCGGACGCTGGCGCCACGTGGACGGTCGCCGCAACCCACGTCGATCAGGGTCGCGTTGCGTTCCTCGACGCGGAGGACTGGGTGGAGGTCACCGGCGCGTCCGTAGGGTTGTCCGCGGATGGCGGCACCACGTGGTCGACGTGGGCGATGCCGTCGCTGCCCGGGGCGATCAGCGACCTCTCGATGCCGGACGTCAGGAATGGGTGGGCGGTGGTCCGGGACTTCGGCTGTCACAGCGGGTGTGAGGTCTCGCTCGTCGCCACGACCGACGGCTGGCACACGGCGGCCGCCCTCACTCCCGGAGCGCCGGGCGCTCGACCGCTCGCATCCGGGACGCCCGAGCCGACCGCTTCGACCCAGGTGGGCCTCGACGTGTCCGCGCTGGCCTTCTCCGATGGCCGAAACGGCCTCGCCGGCGGCGAGGCGCCGACCGGAGGCGACAGCGGAGCGAACGCCGCCGAGGGCAGAATCGAGCGAACGAGCGACGGCGGACGAACCTGGGACGTCACGAGCTACTCGGGCAGTCCCGTGCTCGCGCTCGCGGCGGCCGACGGGCTGGCTTGGGCTGCGACCGGCTGCCTCGACGCTCCTGCGCGGCGAGCCTCGTCGCGAGCGAGGACGGCGGCCGGACCTGGACGACCGCCTCACGGCATCTCCTGACCGCACTCTCGTTCGTTGATTCCGAAGATGGCTGGGGCATCGAGCCCGGCACGACGAGGGACGGCGGCGCGCTCCGCGCGACGAGGGACGGCGGCGCGCTCCGCGCGACCGCGGACGGAGGCCGGACCTGGGTTCGCGTGGGCGACCCATGCCCATTCGGGGGCGCGGTCGATGTGAGCTTCGTGAGTCGGAGCCACGGCTGGGTCGGGTGCGGCGGCGAGCCCGGTGCGGGCCAGCAGGCGAAGGCGGTCGTGGAGACGGTCGACGGCGGCCGGACCTGGTCGACGCGGTCGGCAACCGGCGGCGGTGCGGTCGGCCGGCTCTTCGGCTCCGACTACCTCGAGGGCATCTCGATGTGGCCGTCGGGCACGGGTTTCCTGTGGATGGGCCGCGGCACGACCGCCATGACTCGCGATGGCGGGCGAACGTGGACGGCGATCGGGCCGGGGAGCCCGGATGTCGTCATTCCCCTGGCCGCGGCCACCGTCGACGATCGCACCTGGTTCGCCCTTGTCTGGGACGGGAACGAACAGGCTCAGGTGTTGCACATGACGGAGGATTCGGGCTCGACCTGGCGTCGGGTCGCGGAGCTCGCGCGGTAGTCCGCCAGCATCCCGTTCGGGGTTCGGATCAGGGCTGCCAGCCGAGGCTCGGGTCGCGCTCGGGATGGTAGAAGGCGCCGGGCTCGTCGTTGACGATGGGGTCGTGGGTTAACCGGGTGAACCGCGCGTCGAGCCCGCGGAGCAGCGACTCGAGCTCCGGGTCGCCCCGCCCCGCGTCGAGCAGCCGCTCGACAGCAGCGATCGCCGCCTCGAGCTCGGTCTGTGTCTGGGCTGCCGCAACGCGCGCGATGATCGCCCGCCGTTCGCCCCCTGTGTCGATTGCCATGCGGCCAGCATCGGCCGGCGGGAAGTATCCGACGACGGTCGGAGGGCCCAATGACCCGGGCCGTTGGTCACGAAACGGCCCTGGCGACCGGCGACCGAGCGCTGGTGATCCCCGGCAACGATCAATTCCGGGTCGCGGGCGTCGGAGCGAT
>DASXWX010000117.1:0-1851 GCA_036503395.1 Candidatus Limnocylindrales bacterium | reverse complement strand
AAACCCTCATCGCCGCGGGCCAGGCCGAATGCGGCATCTCGTTCCAGGACTCGCTCACGTTCGCGGCTGCGGCCGGGGCACCGATCACGTCGGTGATGGCGATCCTCCAGAAGTCGGCCTCCGCGATCGCCGTGCTCCAGGCGTCGAACATCACCCGGCCGCGCGAGCTCGACGGCAAGACGTATGCCGGCTTCGGCTACCCGAACGAGGCACCGACGCTGAAGTTCGTGATCCAGCACGACGGCGGCAAGGGAACCTTCAAGACCGTGACGCTCGATTCCGCCGCGTACGAGGCGCTCTACAACCACCGGGCGGACTTCACGATCCCGTTCACGGCGTGGGAGGGCGTCGAGGCGCAGGAGCGGGGAATCGCGCTCCGCTACTTCCGCTTCACCGACTACGGCTTTCCGGACTTCTACCAGGTCGTCCTCGCGTGCGATCGCCGCTGGCTCGAGCGCGCGCCGGACGTCGCCCGCAGGTTCGTGGCCGCGACCGTGCAGGGCTTCCAGTTCGGGGCCGATCATCCGGACGAGGCGGCGCAGATCCTCGTGTCCGAGAACCCCGGCATTTTCGACGCGAACCCGAAGCTGCCGCTCGACTCGCAGCGGTATCTCGCCGAGGGTGGCTACCTCGTCGACTCGAACGGGCGGGTCGGATCGCAGACGCTCGCCCAATGGCAGGGGTACAGCGGTTTCCTGTACGACCAGAAGCTCCTCACCGACGCGGCCGGCAAGCCGCTGGCGACCCCGCCCGACTACGCGTCGCTGTTCACGAACGACTACCTCCCGCCGGGGCCGTGAGGCGGCTGGCGCCCGCCGTCGGTCTCATCGCCGCGCTCCTCGTGGCGTGGGAGCTGGCGGCGCGGCTCGTGGGCGCCGACCCGATCGTCCTGCCGGCACCGACGCGGATCGCCGGCGCGCTCTGGGATTTCAGGGCCGATGCCGTCCACCACGCCCTCGTCACCCTCCAGGAGACGCTCGTCGGCTTCGCCGTCTCGCTCGTCGCGGCGGTCCTGCTCGCCGTCGCGATGGACGCCCTGCCAGCGGTTCGCCGCGCGCTCTATCCGCTCCTCGTCGGCTCGCAGACGATCCCGATCGTGGTCCTCGCACCGCTGTTCGTCATCTGGTTCGGCTTCGGGGTGCTGCCCAAGGTGCTCGTGATCGTCCTCGTGACGTTCTTCCCGATCGTCGTCGCGCTGCTGGACGGGTTCGCGTCGGTCCCGCCGGAGGCTGCCGACCTGCTGACGTCCTACGCGGCGACGCGGGGCCAGACCCTCCGGCTCCTGCGGTGGCCCGCGGCCTTGCCCGCGCTGTTCACGGGGCTTCGAATCGCCGTCGCCTACGCGGTCATCGGGGCGGTGTTCGCCGAGTACGTCGGCGCCGAGGACGGGCTCGGCATCTGGATGCAGACGTCCCAGCGGGCGTTCCGCACCGACCTCGTCTTCGGCGCGGTGGGGATCGTGGCGGTCCTGTCGATCGGTCTGTTCGTGCTGGTCGGTGGTGCCGAGCGCCTGGTCGTGCCCTGGCGCCCGGCCGCGCGCCGCGGCCGGTTCGGCTGAACGAGCACGCGCCGAATCGGCATCCTTGCTCGATGCCGACCGCCCGAACGATCGTGTTCTTTCCGGAGGGCGCCTTCGGGCCGACGAACAACTGCGTCGGGATCGGCGACGTCCTGCGCCGGCGTGGGCATCGGGTCGTGTTCGTCGAGGAAGAGTCGGTCGCCGGCCGCCTCGAGGCGCATGGATTCGAGGAACGGCTCATTCGACTCGGTCCGCCGCCCGCGGAACCCGAGGTCGCCGGCCAGTTCTGGAAGGACTTCATCCGCGACACCGCGCCCGAGTTCCGACGGCCG